>CAYSLC010000040.1:0-9921 GCA_964431545.1 uncultured Desulfobacteraceae bacterium
CCTCCATCAGCTTCCGGGTGACGGTCTTTCCCATGGGAGACTCCTTGGGCCCTTTTTCAAAAGCCCTTATCTGATAAAGGATTTCTATCCGAACTTGTGCCGGATGCCGTATCCGCCGGTGGGAAACCGCCACTCGATGTTGAGGTGGGGGCATCCGATGCGGCAGGAGCCGCACTCCAGGCACCCTTCGTAGTTGACGCTGATCCGGTCCCCCTCCAGCCGGTAGACGTTGGCCGGACACAGATAGAGGCACGGTTTTTCTTCACAGTCGTCGGCGCAGACGCCGCCGTCCTGGATCCGCAGGTGGGATTCGTCCTCCACGTTGAACCGGTCGAGAAAGAGTTTGTCTTCGATGGTGGCGTCCATCATACGCTCCTTTTGGCGTCGAGAAGAAGGCGGAAAAGGCCCAGAAGGGAGTGGTCCCGCCGCAGCCGCCGCCAGATCTTCCTCTGTTTCTCCCGCTTGGCGGTCCCGTCCACGGTGAGCATCTCCCGGGCCGCGTACCCCAGGGCCGGGGGCAGGGTGGTGAAGAGTTCCTTGTGGGTGTGGAGGAAGGCGTTGAACCGCCGGTACTTCCTCATGTCCGGCAGAACGAAGTCCCGTTCCAGGCGCCGGGCGTAATCGGAGAGGGCGGTCCGGGTGAAATCCCCTTTTTCCCGTGCCGCGAGGATCGTCTCGGCGGCCCGTTTCCCCGAGACCATCGCCATGTTGGAGCCCTCCCGGTGGAGGGTGTTGAAGAGCATGCCCGAGTCGCCGGCGATGAGGTACCCGTCGCCGTAGAGACGGGGGATCCGGTCGTACCCCGCCTCCGGGAGCCAGTGGGCCATGTACTCCCTCGGCTTTCCGTCCCGGATCAGCGGCGCCACCATGGGGTGGGTCTTGAACCGCTCCATCATCTCGTACGGCTTGACCCGCTTCTCCGCCAGGTCGGCCAGGTTGGCGCCGATGCACAGGGACAGGGAGCCGCGGTTGGTGTAGATGACCGCCACCCCGTTCATCCCCTCGGTGGCCGACCCCAGGATCTCGGTGGTGACCCCGTCCCCCTCGCCCACGTTGAACCGCGCCTCGATCACCTCCCCGGGCAGCTCGATCACCTCCTTGACGGCCAGGGCCACGTGGGCGGGTTCGGGCTCCGGCCGGAACCCGGCGGTGGCTGCCAGGGGGGAGTTGACGCCGTCGGCCAGGACCACCACGTCGGCGGTCAGGTCGCCGTCGGGCCGGTCGGTGCGGACCCCGGTCACCCGGCCGTCCGGGTCCCGGAGAAGGTCGGTCACCACGGTGGACGGCACCACCAGGGCCCCCTTTTGGGCGGCCTGGTCGGCGAACCACCGGTCGAACTTGGCCCGTCCCACGGTGAAGACGTTGTGGCGCCGCTCCGATTCAAAGATCCGGTCCCGGTAGGAGACCTGGTAGCCGCCGTCGGGGTTGAGGTACCAGATCCGGGATTCGATGATGTTCCGCTCGATGGGCGGGTTCCGATCGGCGAAATCGGGGATGATCCGGGCCAGGTCGTGGCCGTAGAGAACTCCGCCGGAGATGTTCTTGGCGCCGGGGAACTCCCCCCGCTCCAGGACCACGGTCCGGACCCCCTGGTCGGCCAGGGTGCAGGCGGCGGAGATGCCGGCCGGTCCGGCCCCCACGATGGCGACGTCGAAGTGCTGGGTCATGTTGCTCCTTTTCCGCTACCGGTTCAACCGTTCCTTGAGCTGCGCGATCAAAAGAGGCACCACCTCGGTGTACTCCCCCACGATCCCCGCGTCCGCCGCCTGGAAGATGGGGGCGTTGGGGTCGCTGTTGATCACCACGATCTTCTCGGCCCCCTGGATCGCTACGAAGTGCTGGATCGCCCCGGAGACCCCCACGGCGATGTAGAGCTTGGGGGCGACCGTCTTGCCGGTCTGGCCCACCTGCCGTTCGTAGGGCAGGAGCCCCGCCTCCACCACGGGCCGGGAGCAGGCGACGGCCCCCCCCAGCAGGTCGGCCAGCTCCTGGAGCAGGGGCAGGGCCGAGGCTTCGCAGGCCCCCTTGCCGGCCACCACCAGAACCGGCGCCTCGGCGATGTCGATCCCTTCGCCCGGCCCGGCGGTCTTCTCAACGGAGAGGATCTCCGCCAGGGGGTCCGGGAGGGGGGTCCAGTCGTGGCGGATGATCTCCCCCTTCCGGTCCGGATCCGGGGCCGGCATTCGCATCACCTTGGGCCGGACGGTGCTCATCTGGGGCCGCCGGTGTTCGCAGAAGATGGTGGCCATGATGTTGCCCCCGAAGGTGGGCCGGGTCATGAGGAGCAGGCCGGTCTCCTCCTCGATGTCGAGTCCGGTGCAGTCGGCGGTGAGGCCGGTGCCCAGGCGGGTGGCCACCACCCCGGCCAGGTCCCGTCCCAGGGGCGTGGCGCCCATGAGGAGGATCTCCGGCCGGGCCGCCACGCACATGTCGGCCACCACCTTGCCGAAGGGGCGGGACCGGTAGGCGGACAGATCCGGATGGTCGGCCACGTGGACGGTGTCGCACCCGTACGCCGCCGCCTCCCGGGCGATCGCCTCCACGTCGCTTCCCGCCAGAAATCCCATCACCCGGGACCCCCGTTTTTCGGCCAGGTCCCGGGCCTTCCCCGCAAGCTCCCACGAGACCGGCGCGGCCCGGCCGTCGGCCACCTCGATGAAGACCCCCACCCCCTGGTAGTCGAGGCCGGCCGCCTTGGCGGCCCCCCGCTCCTTCCGGGTGATCTTCCGCCGCTTCTTCTTTTCGAAGGCGACGGCGTCCACCGGGCAGACATCGGCGCACTTGCCGCATCCGATGCAGGTCTCCGGATCGATGCGGGCCGTGCCGTCGTCGGAGAACTCGATGGCCCCCACGGGGCACTCCCCCACGCAGATCTGGCAGGCGATACACTTGTCGGCGAGGATCTCCGCGACTTCGATTCCCTTGGAATTGCGTGCCATATTCCCGTTATCCCTCCCGGAGCGTGGACAGTTCGGCCTTGAACGCTTCGTCGGCCAGCAGGGTGTCGAGCAGGTCGGAGACCGCCTTGCCGGGATCGGCGCCGGCGGTGAACCGGGGGCCGCCCTCCCGGGGGGGCGGCGAGGAGATCCGCCGGACCCAGGTGGGCGAGCCCTTGATGCCGACCATCTTCCGGACCGCATCCACGGCGGCGGCGTCCCAGACGGTCACCGGCGCGGTGAGGGAGGCGATGAGGGCGGGAAGGGGGGCCCGATGGGGTTCGGCCAGCTCCAGCTCCACGGTGAGCAGGGCGGGCAGGCGCCCCCGGGCCGTCTCGGTCCCCCCCTCCAGCTTCCGGACCACGTCGATGGTGCCGGCGGACGGGTCCACCCCGTCCACCCGGACCACGTAGGTGAGCTGGGCCATCTTGAGCCGGGTGGCGATCCCGGGCCCGGTCTGGGCCGTGTCCCCGTCGATGGCCTGCTTGCCGCACAGGACCAGATCCACCGGGTCCGTGGCCCCGATCTTCTCCACCGCCTTGGCCAGGGTGTAGGAGGTGGCCAGGGTGTCGGCCCCGGCAAAGGCCCGGTCCGACAGGAGGATCCCCTGGTCGGCGCCCATGGCGATCGCCTGCCGGAGGATCGAGGTGGCCTGGGGCGGCCCCATGCAGACGGCAAAAACCTTTCCGCCGTGGTCCTCCCGGATCCGGACCGCCTGCTCCACCGCCACCAGGTCGTAGGGATTGAGGATCGACTCCACCCCCTCCCGCACCAGGGTGTTGGTCTCCGGATCGATCTTCACCTGGGCCGTGTCCGGCACCTGTTTGAGACAGCAGACGATGTTCATGGTCGTTCCTCCGGTTCCGGCGGTTCATTCTCTTCGATGACCGCCTTGATGGTGGTGACGCCCATCTTCCGAACCGCCCGCCACCGCTTCTCTCCGTCGGCGATGCGGAAGCATCGGCCGGTGAACCAGATCCGGATCGGTTCCACCTGACCCTCTTTCCGAAGGCTGTCGATCATCTCCTCGATGGTCTCCCGGTCGACGACGAACCGGCAGTTGGGCTCGATCTTCGTGACTTCGATGGTGCGGATTTTACGTGCCATGGATCTCCTCATCCCCCTTCCGGGCCGGGGCCGCGGATCCGACGTGCCGTCGGCGCCGCCCCGGCGGTTGATCTTCCGCCATCCTACGCCGTCCCCCCCGGGGGAGGATATGGCTGCAATCGGGTATTTCTTTTTGGAAAAGACTGTATTTTTGAGGGTTCGGTGAGGTCGGGGGACCGGTTCGAGGTCAGGCCCGGTCCGGGTCGATGCCGTGCTTGACCCAATCGATGGCCAGGTCCTTCCAGTTGTCCGTGGCCGTGGCGTCGATGTACCGCTCCCACTCATGGATTCCCGACAGCTTGGCCAGCCGTTTAAACTGGGCGGTGGTGAAGGCCTTGCTCAGGATCACCGCCGAGCGGACCATGCCCGCCTTCCGGTAGAGGGTTTGTCCCTCCACCATGATCTTCTGGGCATCCCCCAAAAGGGGCGCCAGGGTCCGCATGTCGACGATGACGCCGAAGGATCCGTTCTCCTTTGCCAGGGCCTTCTCCGAGTCTCGGTACCATTGTTTCATCTCCTCCGCGCCGATCACGCCGCCGAAGGTGAGCACATATCCAGAGGTTTTCCGGACGATCTTGTACATGGTGGAACCCGCGTGGAAGGTTTGACCCGGGCGGAGGCCGCCGGCCTCCACCTTCGGGATTTCCGGATCCGTGGGGCTAGAGGGTGATCCGGGTCCCCAGCACCTCCAGAAACTTGGCGAGCCAGGCGGGATGGGCCGGCCAGGCCGGAGCGGTGACCAGGTTGCCGTCCACGTGGGCCTGATCCACCGGGATGTCGGCGTACCGGCCGCCGGCGCGGGTCACGTCGGGCCCCACGGCGGGGTAGGCGGAACAGCTCCTGCCCTCCAGGACGCCGGCCGCGGCCAGCACCTGGGCCCCATGGCAGATGGCGGCGATGGGCTTGTCCGCCCCGGCGAAATGGCGGACCATGTCGAGGACCCTTTCGTTCAAGCGGATGTATTCGGGAGCCCGGCCGCCGGGAATGACCAGGGCGTCGTATTCCTCGGCCCTCACCTGATCGAAGGCGGCGTTGAGGGTGAAGTTGTGCCCCCGCTTCTCGCTGTAGGTCTGATCCCCTTCGAAGTCGTGGATGGCGGTGCGCACGATCTCCCCCGACCCCTTGTCCGGGCAGACCGCATGGACCGCATGGCCCACCGCCAGCAGCGCCTGGAACGGCACCATCACCTCATAGTCCTCCACGTAATCGCCTACGATCATCAGGATCTTCTTGCCGGCCATCTCTCCTCCTCCTCGATGCTGAAGGTGTAAATATAGCTTACAATCCAAGCAACATGGAAATTCTAAATAAAACAGCGGCGCCGGTCAAGGGGAGAGTGCGCCCCCGTTCGGATGGACACCCGTCTTCCAGGGTATGGAGCAACGCCGCCCAATCCTGTCTGGCGGGAGAGAAAGGTTGGGTGGCCGTTGCGGCCACCCGCGGTCAGAGAGAAGGGAGGGGACGGGGTGAGATCGGCTCACCCCGCCGTGCAGGTGATCTTTGATTTATACCGCGGATGTGAGGAGATGATGAGGTTCGGGTCAATTTTCGGTTAGGATCATGGGGGGAACGGCGGGGATTTCCTCGGAAGCCGTCCGATCATTTCAGCCGCCGCGCCAGGATCTCCAGGTAGTCCCGGATCGCCCCGTTGAGCCGTTCGTTCTCCGAGACGATGCTCTCGGCGCATCGGCCGTTGGCGAAAAGGGCTTCCCGGATCACCTCCACCGCCGAGCCGATGGCGGTGATCCGGCCGCGCTGCTGGTCCGAGGTCTCGATGATCCCGTCGAGGGTCCGGAGGATGTTGCCCAGCGCGGCCTCCGTCCTTTTCCCCTCGGCCCCCACATCGGTGGACCGGACCTCCATCTCCGCGATCTCCCCGTGAGCGTCGGCGTCTTGTTCAACCGGTACGGCCCCCAAAATCCGGTCCGGGTACCGAGGATGTGGTCGAGGTTCCCAAGAAAGGATTTGACGTCCGCCTCGGTGGTCCGGGACGGGAAGGATCATGCGGGCACCATTCCGTAGGTGCCGCAGGTCGGAGGCGCTCTCCGGAACCGGAGGAGCGATGCGGAGAGCGCCGTGCATCACTTCAGGCCGACATCACCCCTTTTTGACCATATCCTGTCCGCAGCACTGCAGCGGAACCGTGCAGGAGGTCGCCCCCTCGCCGCAGGTGCACCGCTTTTCCACCTTCAGCTCCAATCCGCACACGTTGCAGACATAGACATCCCCGATCTTCATTTCGGAACAATTGGCCATGGTCGTTCTCCTTTGTTTTTGTGTTTGGTGATCTTTCGATGTGAATCCGGCAACCGCGTGGGTATGTACCACCCCGGCCCGGCCGATGTCAATTGCGGCGGCGGACGGGAAAACCTTCCCCTCTCACTCCGCAACCCCCGACCACTCCTCCCGGAGAATCCCGTAGACCTCCAGATCCTCGTGTTTCTCCCGTTTTTTGGTGTGTCCGCGGAGGCGGCCCTCCCAGGTCATGCCGATCTTTTGCATGACCTTTCCCGAGGCCGGATTCCGGGAGAGGTGGTGGGCGTAGATCCGGTGGAGCCGGAGGTCGATGAACCCATAGGCGAGGATGGCCCGTCCCGCCAAGGTGCAGTAACCGTGATTCCAGTACGGGATCCCCATCCAGTATCCCATTTCCGCCCGGTCGAAGGCCCGTTCGATCCGCAGGCCGATGGCGCCCATCAGTTCGCCGGTGTACCGTTGGGTCACCGCATAGACGCAGAGTTCGTCCGCCTCGAACTTGGGCCGGTGGGTGGAGATCCACTCCTCCGCCTGGCCGTCCGGGTAAGGGTGGGGGATGTTCAGGGTCTTGTCGGCGATCTCCCGTTCGCCGGCCAGGCGCTGGACATCGGGTCCGTCGGCCGGATCGAAGGGCCGCAGGAGGAGGTCGCCCACCTGGAGGTTCGGCTGATGCCTCATGGCCCCTTGGGCTTCGGTTTCCCGCCGGCGGAGCCCCCGCCCTCGGCATCCCCGTCGCCCGCCGATCCGGTGGGTTTGAAGCCGCCGGATGGGAGGTCGGCCATGGCCTGTTCCGCGCATTCGGGACAATAGGTATGGGAGGCGCTCAATCCCCGCTTCAAGATGAACTCCTCCAGCGGCAGCCACCGTTGCCGGTCCGGAGGACCGCCGTCCTCCTCCCGGATCCGCTTGCAGACGCAGCAGATGGGAAGGATCTTCTCATAGGTTTTGATCTTCCGTTTCAACTCCAGGCGGTGGAGGCAGATGGAGATCCGCCGGAGGATCAGCTCCGGTTCGTGGCTCTTCAGAATGAACTCGTCCCCTTGGGAGCGGAGGATGTCGACCACCGTGCTCACCTCCCCGAATCCCGTCAATACCATCACCATGGTGGCGGGAAAGGAGGTCTTCACCGTATCGAGCACGTCGAGGCCGCTGGTCCGGCCCATGATCAGGTCGGTGATCACCAGGTCGAAGTGCCTCCGGGAGAGCATCTCCAGGGCGGTCTCGCCGTTTTCGGCGGTGGCGACGGCATACCCTTCCCCCTCCAGGGCGGTGCCGATGGAAGAGAGCAGGTATTGGTCGTCGTCCACGAGCAAAACCGAGATATCCTTCATGGGAAACCTCCTTGGGTATCGTTCGATGGGGTTTCCGCCGGCGGGCGGAGGGGGAGATGAATCACGAACCGGGCCCCCCCCTCGGGCCGGTTGGAGACCTGTATGGTCCCGGACAGGCTTTCGATGATCTTCCGGGATACGGAGAGACCGATCCCCATGCCCAAGGGCTTTCTCCGGGTGTGGAACGGATCGAAAATCCGGCGAAGGTCCGCCTCTGGGATCCCGGGCCCGTCGTCCTCGATGCGAATCTCCACGCCGTGCTCACAGGGCCGGGATTGGATCCGGATGGCGCCGGATGCCTCGGGCGAGACGTTGATGGACTCGATGGCGTTTTTGATCAGGTTGATGAAGACCTGGCTGAGTTCCTGGGGGGATGCCTGGATCACCGGCGGGGGGTCGCAGAGGTGCAGGTTTGCGGCGACCCGGTTTTTTTTCAGGAAGCTGCGGTTCAGCTCCACGGTTCTGCGGATGATGTCGTTGAGATCCGTGGGCTGTGTTTCGGCTCTGGTCGGCCGGCTGAGATCGAGGAGATTGTTGACCGTCCGTCGGATGGCGGCCAGGGACCCCTTGAGCACCTCCATGTGCCTGGCGGTGATCTCGTCGCAGGCCAGCTGCTTCTCCATGGAGAGGAAGGCGAACCCCAGGGCCGCCAGGGGGGAGTTGATCTCGTGGGCCACGGAGACGGCGAGCTGACCGGTGGCCGCCATCCGTTCGGTGTGGACCAGCCGCTCCTGGAGGTGGCGCAGTTCCGTGATATCCTTGGAAAAGGCGGCCACCCGGACGATTTGGCCCCAGCGGTCCGGAATCGGATAGGCATACACCCGGAAGAACCGGTCGGCGAGTCGGGCCTGCTTCTCCACGGGTTTTCCGGTCTCCACGACCCGCCGGATCAGGTCCGCCCGCCAGGGCACGTCCGCGGTCTCCGGCCGCTCCTCGAAGATGGTCCGCCCCTCCAACTCCTCTTTCCGGAGCCCCAGCTGCCGGAGGAGCGACCGGTTGGCGTCGAGGTAGGTCCCCTGGGCGTCGAACAGGGCGATGGCGTCGGGGGGAGCGTTGAGGAGGACCCGGGCCATCTCCTCCTGCTCCCGCAGCCGAATCCCGGTGATCCGGTGCTTTTCGACCTCCCGCTGGAGGTTTTCCACCGCCCGGCGATGCTGGGCGGTCCGCTTCTCCACGCGGATCTCCAGTTCGTCCCGGGCCTGTTTCAAGGCCGCTTCCGTCTCTTTTTGCCGGGTGATGTCCTCCACGATCCCCGCGCGGTAGAGGGGTTCGCCTTCCGGACCCCGGATGATGGTGCCGGTCAGGTTGGCCCAGATCACCCGGCCGTCCTTGCGGATGTATCGCTTCTCCATCCGATAGGAGCCGGTTTCCTCGGCCATGGAACGCTGGTAGTGGAGGGTGTTGGCGGGCATATCCTCGGGGTGGGAGATGTCGGACACCGTCATCCCTTGCAGTTCGGCGCGGGTGTAGCCGAGCATGTCGCACAGGGCCTGGTTGACGACCAGCAGGCGGCCCGTGTCGAACTCCCCGAAGGCGATGCCGAGGGGCATCTCCTCGAAGACCTTCCGGAACATCCCCTCGCTCCCCGGCGCGTTCCCCTCCCCGGACGACCCCGGAGACCGGGTGGATTTCAGGAGCACGGAGATCCGAGCCGTCAGCTCCGGATTGGGCAGCGGCCCCACCACGTAGTCGGACGCCCCGCAGGCGAATGCCGCGTCGATGCGCTTCCGGTCCGGTCCGTCGAACAACATCAGGACCGGGATCTCCGTCAGTGCCGGGTTCCGCTTGAGGCGACGGCAGATCGCCGGCCCGTCGGCCGTCGGAGGATGATCCGAGATCAGAATGAGAGGGGGGGCGCGCCGTTCGGCCCAATCGATCTCCTCGGCGGCCGCGCCGATCCGGTCGAGGGCGTACCCCTGGTTGGAGATCACCGCCGCCGCCGCCTCCGGAATCGATCCGGCCGGGTCGATGAGAAGCAGGGTCCCGTGGGAAGGGTTTGAAGGGGTCATGGGAATAAAATTGCGGGGGTCCCGTACGATCCGATCCGATTTTTGAAGGAGGTTTCGCCGCCTGTGCCTGTCAGACGTAAGGATCAGAATACGGGATCGGACGGCTGTAGGTCAAGAAAAAGATGTGGCGGTCGGTGGTCGGCGGGGGAAGGCGGGCGTCTGGCAACCGCGGAACGGGGTTCGTGAATTACATCGCTCCGGTCGGCCATATACACAGTCCGCCCCATTTACCCCGGCCCGAGGGGGAACGTATAGTGGGGCGTCTTGGGCCATGGAGGGCGG
>CAYSLC010000040.1:10021-29774 GCA_964431545.1 uncultured Desulfobacteraceae bacterium
GAGTCGAACCGGGAGTCGCGCATGCGAATGAAGTGTTGGAAGTACCTGTATTTTCTTTTCGGAATCGCCGCCATCATGATCTTCGATCACCTGTCGCCCGCCTTTCCCGCCCCGGCCGGCGAACCGGTCGAGGGGATGACCTACCACCCGGCCTACTATAAAGTGGAACACCTCAACCCGGGGCTGCCGGCTCCGAGGGAACCCGTCAACCTGAGCACGCCCCAGGCACTGCTGGAGCATTTCATCCTGTCCGGACGAAAGAAGCGGTTCCACACCGCCGCCCACGGGCTGGACCTCAATCTCTTTCCCGAGGACCGCCAGGGCCGGGATGCCGCGGCACTGGCGGAGAACCTCGCCTATGTGCTCGAACAGAAGGTCTCCATCCCCTGGGACGATCTCCCGGACCGGCCCGACGGGCAGATCACGTCCACCGCCGCCTCGGACGCCGAAAAGGAGCTGGCGGGCGAGCCCCGGCGGAGCATCCTGCTCACATCGATCGATGCGGACGGCCGCTCCCTGCCGATCCGCATCCAGCGGGTCAAGCCCGCCGATGGGGACCCTGTCTGGGTCTTTTCCGCCAGTACGGTGGAGAACATCCCCCTTCTCTACGAAAAGTTCGGCCCGGGATTCGTGGACCGGTACCTGCCCGCCTGGATGAGGGTCCGCGCCATGGGGTCGATCTTCGTCTGGGAATGGCTCTACCTGGTGGGGCTCTTTCTGCTGAGCCTCCTGGCGGGCTGGCTGGTCCAGAAAGCGATCGTCTTTTCCATCAAGCGCTCCGAAAAGGACTGGACCTACGGATTCGCCTCCATCCTCCCCGGCCCCCTCTCCCTTTTGGCGGCCCTTTCGCTCTTCTATCTGCTCAAGCTCTCCCTGCTCTCTTTCACCGGCCCCATTCTGAGCGTGATCAACCCGATGGTCCTGGCGTTCATCGTCTTTGCGTTCACCTGGCTCGGCACCCGAATCATCAAGTTCATCTCCGATTACATCAGCCGAAAGTACGTGGATGAACTCCAATACTACGGCAATGAGCGCTCCCGGCATCTGCTCACCGTCATCGACGTGGGGCGGCGGGTGATGATCGTCTTCGCCCTGTTGATCGGGCTCGGGCTCGCCCTCAGCCAGCTGAACCTCTTCAAGGTCGTGGGGATCTCCCTTCTGGCCTCCGCCGGCGTGGTGAGCGTCATCATCGGCGTGGCGGCCCAGAGCCTGCTGGGCAACCTGCTCGGCGGGGTCCAGATCGCCGTCACCAAGCCGGTCAGCATCGGCGACAATGTCGAGTTCGAGGGGCACTGGGGATACGTGGAGCACATCGCCTACACCCACGTCACCATCCGAACCTGGGACCACCGCCGGCTGGTGGTGCCCCTCCGGTACTTTCTGAATCATCCGGTGGAGAATTGGTCCATGACCGACCCCCACCTCATCTGGCCCATCTACCTGTATGTCGACTATCGGACGGATGTGGAACAGATCCGGAAGAAGTTCGATCAACTGCTGCGGGCATCGGAGGAGTGGGACGAGCGGACCGAGCCCCTGGTCCAGGTGACGAAACTGACGGAGCGGACCATGGAGGTGCGGGCCCTGTGCAGCTCCGGGAACCCGAGCACGGCGTGGGCCCTCAGCTGCAAGCTCCGGGAGGAGATGGTGCGGTACGTCCGGCAACTGGAGGACGGACGGTACCTCCCCACCCGGCGCCTTGAGGTCGATGAGATGCCGGACCTCCGGGTGGAGGGGGCTTCGGGATCGGGCGGATCCTCCACCGAAACCTCGGCCTGAGAACCGCCCGCCGCCGAAGGGCGAGGCCCCCGGCGTCCGCAAGGGCCGGCCTTCAGGCAAGCACCTCCCGGAGCTTCTGGGAAAGGGCGGCCAGGCTGAAGGGTTTCTGGATAAACCCCCGGCAGCCCTGTGCCAAGAGATCGGACGCCTTTCCATCGATGCTGTATCCGCTGGAGAGGATGACCCTCACCTCCGGGTTGACCGCCCTGAGGGCGTGGAAGACCTCGTCCCCGCCCATTTCGGGCATGACCATGTCGAGGATGACGATGTCGATCTCCGATGCCCGCCGCTCGTAGATCCGAATCGCCTCGCCGCCGCTTTTGGTGGTGATCACCCGGTAGCCGATGGCCTCCATCAACTCCCTGCCCACATCGACGATCAGATCCTCGTCGTCGATGAGGAGCACCGTCTCCGTTCCCTCCAGTATACCGTCCGGCAATGGTGGTCTCGCCATGATTCTTCCTCTCCGTTCCATTCGTCCTATCTTGTTACCACCAAGAGGCCGGCTTGCACAAGCATTTATCTATATTTTCGGGCTTGGTCGCCTTCGGGCTTGAACTGGAACCTGTCTCCCCTTACTATAGTCTCGTGGAAACGGGTTTTTGTGTGCGCCATCCGAGGAAGGAAAGGGGTAGACCCATAGAAGAGATGCCATCGGAGATCGAGAAAGCAGAGGCGGTCGGTGGGGGCTCCTGCCCCAGCCATTTCGTAGCTTTGGGGGCCTCGGCCGGGGGGCTGGAGGCCCTGGAGACCTTCTTTTCCAATATGCCCGCCGAAAACGGCTTCGGTTTCATCGTCATCCAGCACCTGTCCCCGGACTACAAGAGCCTGATGGTGGAACTCCTCTCCAAACGGACCCGGATGACCGTCCACCGGGCCGGGGACGGCATGGAGGTGGCCCCGGACAGCGTCTACCTGATCCCGCCCAAGAAGAACCTCACCATCTTCCACGGGAAGCTGATGCTGAGCGACCAGGAGCAGCACCGGGGCATCAACCTGCCCATCGACATCTTCTTCCGGTCCCTGGCCGAGGATCAAGGGGAGCGGGCGGTGGGGATCGTCCTGTCCGGGACCGGCAGCGACGGCATGCGGGGGATCCGGTCCATCAAAGAGCACGGCGGCATGGTCATGGTCCAGGACCAGAACTCGGCCAAGTTCGACGGCATGCCCCGGGCCGCCCTCTCCACGGGGCTCGCCGACTTCGTCCTCGAACCCGAGGAGATGCCCCGGCAGTTGATGGCCTTCACCAAGCATCGATGTGTGTCGAAGCCGGAGGCCGAAACCCCGCCCCGGGACGATGACGCCCTGAGCCGGATCTTCGCCGCGCTCCGGGGACGGTTCGGCACGGACTTCACCTACTACAAGCCGAGCACGGTCCTCCGGCGCATCGAGCGGCGCATGACCGTCAACCAGATCGACGACATCGGGGCCTACGCCGACCATCTGCGGACCTACGGCGGAGAGGCCGCGGCCCTCTACCGGGAGCTGCTCATCGGCGTCACCAGTTTCTTCCGGGACCCCAAGGCGTTCACGGCGCTCCAGGAGAAGTGGCTCCCCGACCTGCTGGAGCGCCCCTCCGACGGCGAGATCCGGGTCTGGACGGCCGGGTGCTCCACCGGAGAGGAGGCCTACAGCCTCGCCATCCTCCTCAAGGAGGCGATGGAGACGCACGGCCGCCACCGGGAGATGAAGATCTTCGCCACGGACATCGACCGCGACGCGATCCTCACGGCGGGAAACGGCCGCTATCCCGAGAGCATCGCCGCCGATCTCTCCCCCCGGCTGCTCTCCAAGTACTTCTACGCCAAGGACGACAACTTCAAGGTGGTCCGCTCCATCCGGGAGAACGTGGTCTTCGCCCAGCACAATCTCCTCCGGGATCCGCCCTTCACCAATATCGACCTGATCAGCTGCCGCAACCTCCTCATCTACCTCCAGCCGGTGCTCCAGAAGAAGGTGCTGGGGCTGTTCAACTATGCCCTCAACCCTGGGGGGCTCCTGCTTCTGGGCACCAGCGAGACCCCCGGAGAGATGGGCCACGCCTTCGAGCCCCTGGACGCCAAGATGAAGATCTACCGGTCCCGGGGCAGATACCGGGGGAGCCGGGAGCCGGGCGACGACATGGGTCCGGGCGGCTTCAAGCCGTATCCGATGCTCCGGGGCCGGGACCGGCGGGCCGCCGTGGAGGCGGACGAGGAGAACCTCTTTTCCCGATTTATCCGGACCATTTCCGACGACATCCTGCCCCTGGCGGTGATCGTCAACGAGCGGATGGCGGTGCAACAGGTCTTCGGCGACACCGAGGGGATCCTGAAGCTGCCCACGGGGAGGCTGGTCAACGACATCTCCAAGATGGCCGTCCAGGAGCTGACCGTGCCGCTGACCCTGGCGATCCAGAAGGCGTTCCGCAAGAATCGGGAGGTCCTCTACGCCAACATCCGTCTCCGGCGCGGGGAGGAGACCCGGCTTTTCCGGCTCCGGGTCCGGCCCCTGGTCCAGAACAAGGGGCAGGAGCCGCTGGCCGCCGTCTTCATCGAGCGGACGGCGTCGGCGTCCGATTCCGGGGAGCCGGCGGCCCCCATCCTCCACGACCTGGATCAAGAGACCGAACAACGGATCCGGGACATGGAGCAGGAGATTCAGTTCACCCGGGAGAACCTCCAGGCCACCATCGAGGAGCTGGAGACGGCCAACGAGGAACTCCAGGCCACCAATGAAGAGCTTCTGGCCAGCAACGAGGAACTCCAGTCCACCAACGAGGAACTCCAATCCACCAACGAGGAACTCTATACGGTCAACGCCGAGTACCAGAACAAGATCATCGAGCTGACCGAACTCAACAACGATGTGGAGAACCTCCTGTCGAGCACCATGATCGAGAAGATCCTCCTGGACGAGAACCTGGAGATCCGGAAGTTTTCGCCCAACATCACCGAAATCTACAACATCCTCGACAAGGATGTGGGGCGCCCCATCGGCCATCTCAACCACTATCTCGCGGGGGTCGATCCGGCGGAGCTGGCCCGGGAGGTCCAGCGGACCAAGGCGGTGGTGGAACGGGAGGCGCGCACCGGGGACGGCCGCTGGTATCTGCTCCGGGTGCTCCCCTACCATATCGGTCCCGGGACCTTCTCCGGGGTGGTGATGACCTTCATCGACATCTCCCAGATCAAGGAGACCCAAAAGGCCCTGTCGGAAAGCGAGACCGTGCTGCGGGAGACCGCCCGGCTGGCCAGGGTCGGGAGCTGGGAGTACCACACGGAGACCGGGGAGCAGCGGTGGTCGGAGGAGACCTTCCGGATCCACGAGATGGAACCCGGACGCCAGCCGCCGCCGGAGGAGGGGATCGAGTTCTATGCGCCGGAACATCGGCCGATCATCACCGAGGCCTTCCGGCGGGCGTGCGCCGACGGAATCCCCTATGACCTGGTCCTTTCGATCGTCACGGCAAAGGGCAACCGCCGGTGGGTCCGGGCCATCGGCAGGCCGGAGAAGAAGGACGGCCGGGTCCGCCGGGTGTGGGGGGCCTTCCAGGACATCACCGAACAGAAAGAAGGGGAGACGGCATTGAAGGCGGCATTGGAGCGGTTGGACGCGGGGGGATCGGCGACATGATCGGAGGGTCCGGCGCCGGGAAGCCGAGAATGTCCGACCGGATCACGGCCCTGCTGCAACGCGGGCCCGAGGAGATCGAGGCCCTCTCTGGAAAGGAGATCAACGGCCTCATCCACGAGCTGCGGGTCCACCAGGAGGAGCTGGAGACCCAGAACGAAGAGCTGCGGCGCGCCCACAGGGAGCTGGAGAAGATCCGGCAGCGGTACGCCCGGCTCTTCGACCACGCCCCCGTGGGGTACCTGACCATCGACCGGTCCGGGATCATCATCCAGGCGAACCAGACCTTCGCCGATATGGTCGATATCGGCCTGCCCGATCTCCACCACAAGGCCTTTTCGACCTTTGTCGACCCGGCCGACCGGGACGTCTTCCTGGCCCGGTTCAAGGCCTTTTTCAAGAGTCCCGGGGGCAAGCGGATGGATGTGGGGATCACCGGCAGGGGCGGGATCTTCTTCCACGCCCGGCTGGAGGGCCGGGTGGAGAGCCTCCAGGAGTCCCCGGCGGGAAGGGGCTCCCCCCATGTGCACCTGCTGCTCATCGTCAGCGACATCTCCGAACAGAAGGCGGCCGAGGAGGCCCTCCGACGATCCTCGGCACAGACGGCCCGGATGTTGGAGAGCATCAGCGACGCCTTCTTCTCCCTGGACGAGGGGCTGGTGGTCACCTATTTCAACAAGGCCGCCGAACGGATCCTGGGCAAGAGCCGCGAGGAGGTGGTGGGGCGGGAGCTGTTCACCGTCTTCCACCAGGCCCGGGGCTCGATCTTCGAGACCCGTTACCGGCAGGCGCTGGCGGAGAAGGCGTTCATAACCTTCGAGACCTATTTCGACCGCCCCCCCTATGAAAACTGGTACGAGGTCCGGGTCTATCCCCAGGACGAGGGAATCAGCGTCTATTTCCAGGTGATCACCGAACGGAAGCGGGCCGAGGAGGAGCGGACAAGGCTGGAGGGACAGCTGCGCCACGCCCAGAAGATGGAGGCGGTGGGCCGGCTGGCCGCCGGTGTCGCCCACGACTTCAACAACATGCTCTCGCCGATCCTCGGCTACTCGGAGATGATCATCGAGGACCTCCACGCCACCGATCCCCGGCACGCCCACGCCGCGGAGATCCACCGGGCGGCCCAGCGGTCCCGGGACCTGGTGCGGCAGCTTCTGGCCTTCAGCCGCAAGCAGGTGCTGGAGATGAAGATCCTCGACCTGGGAAAGCTGATTCACGATTTCCAGCGGATGCTCCGCCGGGCGATCCGGGAGAACATCGAGATCCACCTCCACATCGATCCCGAGGCCGGGAACATCCGGGGCGATGTCTCCCAGGTGGAGCAGGTGATCATGAACCTGGCGGTCAACGCCCAGGACGCCATGCCCGGCGGTGGGATCCTGACCATCGAGACGGCCCGGGCGGAACTGGACCGATCCTACGCCGAAACCCATCCCGGCGTGGCCCCCGGCGCCCACGTCATGCTGGCCATCAGCGACAGCGGCCACGGCATGGATACCGAGACCCGGGATCGCGTCTTCGAACCCTTCTTCACCACCAAGGAGAAGAGCCGGGGGACCGGACTGGGCCTGGCGACGGTCTACGGCATCGTCAAGCAGCACGGCGGCAACATCTACGCCTACAGCGAGCCCGGCCGGGGGGCGATCTTCAAGATTTTTTTCCCGTCTGTGGGACAGGAGGCCCCGGAAGGAACAGCGGCGGAGACGGAGTCCGGGGATCTCTCCGGAACCGAGACCATCATGGTGGTGGAGGACGATGAGATGGTCCTGCGGATGATCCGCACCGTGCTGGCCAAGAAAGGGTACCGGGTTCTCGGCGCCGCCGACGGCCGGCAGTGCCTGGAGGTTCTGTCCGCCCATCCGGGGGAGGTGGACCTTTTGCTCACCGACGTGATCATGCCGGACATGAACGGCAGGGTCCTCTATGAACGGATGTCCGAGGCCTATCCCGATGTGAAGGTTCTCTTCATGTCGGGCTACACCGACAATGTCATCGCCCACCACGGCATTCTGGACGCCGGTGTGAAATTCATCCCCAAGCCCTTCTCCATGAACGCCCTGGCGGAAAAGGTGCGGGAGGTCCTGGAGTCCTGAACGGCCGCCCGGCGGCCCTTCGGTCCGGGCGTTTTCATGGGGTGTGACGTGTCGACGTTTCGATTCAAGCTCTGGCTGGCGGCGGCTCTCCTCGGATGGGCGGCGTTTCTTTCCCCCTTTCCGGCGATGGATCCGGCCCGGGGGGAGACGCACCGGTCCCCGGCCGGCCTGACACCGGCCGAGGAGGCGTGGCTCCGCCGCCACGGGGAGATCCGGGTCGGCGTGGGGGTCGCCTTTCCGCCGGTCCAGTATATCGACGATACGGGACGGTTCCAGGGGATCGCCGCCGACTACCTGGCGCTGTTGGAGGAACGGACGGGGTTGAATCTGCGCGTGGTCAAGGGGATCACCTGGCCGGAGGTCCTCGGCCGGGCCCGCCGCCGGGAGATCGACGTCCTCGCCTGCGCCGCCGTCACCCCGGACCGGGAGACGTACATGGCGTTCACCCGCCCCTACCTCGTCATCCCCTACGTGATCGTCACCCGCAAGGACGCGCCCTATGTGGGGACCCTCGGCGATCTGGCCGGGGGGCGGGTGGCGGCGGTCCGGGGCCTGGTCACCCAGGAGCTGCTCCAACGGGACCACCCCCGGATCCGCCTTTATCTGGTGGACGCCACCCGGGAGGCGCTCCGGTCCGTCTCCCTGGGCCGGGCCGACGCCTATGTGGGAAGCCTCCTGGTGGCCTCCCACCTGATCCAGATGGAGAGCCTCGGCAACCTCAAGGTGGCGGCGCCGGCCGGCTACAACGACACCGCCCTGTGCATGGGGGTTCGAAACGACTGGCCGGAGCTTCTCTCCATTCTGGAAAAAAGCCTCGCCCTCGTCTCCCCCCAGGAGCACCAGGAGATCCGGCGGCGGTGGATCCGGGTCCGGTACGAGCACGGCATCGACACCGACTATCTCCGGACCGTGGCCGTTCGGTTCGTCCTGATCTTCGCCGGAATGGCCCTGGCCGTCTACTTCTGGCACCGGCAGATCCGGATCCGGGAGGAGCGGTTCCGGGGGCTCACCGAAAACGGCATGGACCTGACTCAAGCCTTCCGTCCCGAAGGGACCATTCTCTACCAGAGTCCCTCCCACCTTCCGATGCTGGGATACGGGGAGGGGACATTGGTGGGAACCTCGGTCTTCGCTCTCATCCACCCCGATGACCGGGACGCCTTCCGGGGAATCCTCCGCCGCCTCGAACGGGAGGGCGGGGCCGAGCGGTTCGTCCACCGGATCCGCCGCAAGGACGGCGTCCACCGGTATTTCGAGTCCAACTGCATCAATCTGCTCGACAACCGCTCCCTGGGGGCCATGGTGCTCAACGCCCGGGACATCACCGACCGGCGGCTGGCCGAAGAGAACCTCAGAGCCTCCGAGGCGACCCTCCGGGCCGTCTTCGACGGGGTCAACGTGGCCATCTTCCTCCACGACGCGGACGGCACCGTCCTCGACGTCAACGAACGAATGCTCTCCATGTACGGGGTGACCCGGGAGGAGGCCCGCCGGATGTCCATCGCCGACGATTTTTCGGCCCCGGAAAACCCCGTCCATCAGCTGCCCGACATCTGGGCCGCCGTCCTGGCCGGGGAGCCGAGAAATTTCGAGTGGCGGGCCCGGCGGCCCCGGGACGGGGGCCTCTTTCCCGTGGAGGTCTTCCTGCGCAAGGTCTATGTCCGGGACGCGTTCGTGATCCTGGCCAGCATCCACGACACCACCGAACGGGAGGAGGCCGAACGGCAGATGCGGGCCGCCAAGGAGGCGGCGGAGTCGGCCAACCGGGCCAAAAACGAGTTCCTCGCCAACATGAGCCACGAGCTGCGGACGCCGCTCAACGGCATTCTGGGATATACGCAGATCCTCAAGCGGGAGGGGGGGATGACCGAACGGCAGGCGGGAGCCGTGGAGATCATCCACCGGTGCGGCGAACATCTTTTGACCATGATCAACGACATCCTCGATCTCTCCAAGATCGAGGCCCGCCGGATCGAGCTGAAGCCGGTCGACTTCAACCTGGTGGGATTTCTGGAGAACCTCGCGGCGGTCCACGTCAATCAGGCCCGGAGCCGGGGGGTCCGGTTCTCCCACCGGTTCTCCGGAGACCTGCCCCTGGTGGTCACCGGAGACGAGACCCGGCTGCGGCAGGTCCTGCTCAACCTGCTCGGCAACGCGCTGAAGTTCGCCGGAGCCGGGGAGGTGCTCCTGGAGGCCGGGCGGGCCGGGAACCGGGTCCGGTTCGATATCACCGATACCGGGGCGGGGATTCCGCCGGAGGAGTTGGAGAGCATCTTTCTGCCTTTCCACCAGGGCTCCGCGGAGGAGCTGAAGGTGGAGGGGACGGGCCTGGGACTCGCCATCAGCCGGCGGCTGGTGGAGCTGATGGGGGGCCGGCTCCGGGTGGAGAGCCGCGTGGGGGAGGGGAGCCGCTTCTGGTTTGCGGTCCCCCTGAAGGAGGTCGTCGGTTTCCGGGCCCCGGCGGAGGGGCGGTCCGACGCCTTCCGCGGCAGGGTCGACGGCGCCGGGAAGACGGTCCTGGTGGTGGACGATGTCTGGGCCAACCGCCGGGTGCTCGTCGACATGGTGAACCCCATGGGATTCCGGATCGTGGAGGCGGCCGACGGCCGGGAGGCGGTGGAGAAGGCCCGCCGGACCCGTCCCGATCTGGTGCTCATGGACCTGGTCCTGCCCAGGATGGGCGGGATCGAGGCGACCCGCCGGATCCGGGAGATCCCCGACCTCGAAAACGTCCCGGTGATCGCCGTGTCCGCGTCCATTTCCGGGGAGATCCGTTCCGAATGCGAGGCGGCCGGATGCAGCGCATTCCTCGCAAAGCCCCTGGAAGCCGAGGCGCTCACGGAGGTCCTCGAAGCCCACCTCGGCCCGGCCCGGCCCGGCGGGGCCGTCCCCCCGTCCCCGGCGTCCGGAGGGGGCCCGCCCCCGCCGCCGGATCGCCGGGTGCTGGAGAGCCTCGCCACCCTGGCCCGGGCCGGGGACGTGATGGCCGTCCGGAAGATCGCCGAACAGATACTGGCCGCCGGCGGTGAAAGCGCCGAATTCGGCGGGCGGCTCCTGCCCCTGGCAAAGGGGCTGCACGTCAAAAAAATCCGGGCGTTCCTCGCCCGATACCTTACGGAGAACATGAAAGATGGCGGACACTGAAACACCTCGGGGGACCATCCTGGTGGTGGACGACGAGCCCACCAACCTCCAGGTCCTGTTCGACTACCTGGGGGGGCTCGACTACCGTCTCCTGCTGGCCGAGGACGGCGAGGACGCCCTCGATCAGGCCGCCTTCGCGGAGCCGGACCTGATCCTGCTCGACGTCATGATGCCCGGCATCGACGGGTTCGAAACCTGCCGTCGGCTCAAAAAGGACGAAGCCGTCCGGGGGATTCCGGTGATCATGATGACCGCCCTGGCCGACACCAGGGACAAAGTGGAAGGGTTTCGGGCGGGGGCGGTGGATTACATCACCAAACCGTTCCAGCAGGAGGAGGTGCTGGCCCGCATCGACGCCCACATCACCCTCCACCGGCAGCGGAGGGAGCTTCAGGAGGCCCTCGCCCAGGTGAAGCGGTTGAGCGGGATGCTGCCCATCTGCGCCGAGTGCAAAAAGATCCGCAACGACCACGGCTACTGGCAGGGGATCGAAACGTACATCCGGGAGCATTCCGAGGCGACCTTCAGCCACGGCATCTGCCCGGCGTGCGCCAAGACCCTGTATCCGGATCTCTTCGACAAGATCCAGGACCAACTGACGGAGATGGATCGACCCGTGGAAAAGGGGGCGGGAATGCCGTTCGCGGAGGTCGACGGGGAGGCGGTCTTCTATACCCACAGCAAAGGATCGGGGCGGGGGAACCTGGTGCTGATCCACGGTTCGGGGGGGGATCACACCGCCTGGCCCGAGGCGTTGCTCCACCTGGCCGGGCCCGACGTCTACGCCCCGGACCTGCCGGGCCACGGCAAATCGAGGGGATCGGCAAGGGATAGCGTGGAGGCCTACGCGGCGGTCATCCAGGGGTTCGTGGAGCGGCTCGACCTCACGGAGGTGGTCCTGGCCGGCCACTCCCTGGGAGGGGCCATCGCCCAGACCCTGGCCCTCCGGAACCCCCCATGGCTCGACCGGATCATCCTGGTGGGGACCGGGGCCCGGCTGCGGGTGGCGGCCCGTCTCCTGGACGGGCTTCTTGTGGAGCCGGAGCAGGCCCTCGACCTGCTCAGCCGGTGGTCCTTCGGGCCGGAGCCGCCCGAGGCGGCCGTCCGGGCGGTGGACCGGGTCCTCCGGCGGACCGATCCCCGGGTGACCCACAGCGACCTCTATAGCTGCGACCGGTTCGACGCCATGGACCGGCTCGGGAGGATCGCCGTCCCCACCCTGGTGATCTCGGCCACGGAGGACCGGCTCACCCCGGTAAAATACGGAGAATATCTGAAGACCCACATCCCCGGCGCCCGGATCGCGATCATCGAGGGGGCCGGCCACATGATGGGGCTCGAACGGCCGGCCGAGTTCGTCGACCACATCTCCGAGTTCCTCGACAACCACGGGACCCCCTGAGCCGGCGCGGCGGGGAGGGGGCGCCGATGGTGCGGATCGAGAACGGGGGGGCCACCGACCCGGCGATCAACCTGGCCCTGGAGGAGCACTGCCTGCGCCGGCCGGGGATCGGGGACGACCTCATCTTCCTCTACGTCAACGACCCGTCCGTGATCGTCGGCCGGAGCCAGAACCCGGCCGAGGAGGCGGACCTCCGCTATCTCGAGGCCCGGGGGATCCCCGTGATCCGCCGGATCTCCGGCGGCGGGGCCGTCTACCACGACCGGGGCAACCTCAACTTCTCCTGGATCACCCGCCACACCCCCGCTCGGTTCCTCGACTTTGCCCGGTTCACCCGGCCGGTGGTCGACGCCCTGGGGCGGATGGGGGTTTCCGTGCGTCTCGACGGGCGACACGGCCTGGTTGCCGGGGCGCGCAAGGTCTCCGGAAACGCCCAGTTCTCCGCCGGCGGGCGGATGGTGAGCCACGGCACCCTCCTTTTCGACACCGACCTGGCGGCCATGTCCCGGGCCCTGGATCCACGGGCGGAGGGGATCACCTCCGGAAGCCTCAAGTCGGTCCCGAGCCCGGTGGCCAATATCCGCGGCCTCCTCCCCCAACCCCTGGCGATGGACGACTTTGTCCACCGGATCGCCGAGGCCTTCCTCGGCTCCGGAGGGGCGGGGACCTACCGCCCGACACCGGCCGATTGGGCCGCGGCGGAGCGTCTGGCGGCCGAAAAGTACCGCGCCTGGGAATGGAACCACGGCCGGTCCCCCGCCTTTCGGATCCAACGGACGGTATCCCTGGGGTCCGGCCGGATCGAGGTCCGGCTATCGGTGGACAAGGGGCTCATCCGGACGGCGGCGCTTTCGGGCGGGGCCAAGGAAAACGGGCGTCTGCGGGACCTAGCGGGGGCGCTCCGGGGCCGGAGATACACCCCCCGGGACATCCGGCGGGCCGTGGAGGCGGCCGACCCCGACGGACGGCTCGACCGCCGGGGGCTGCTTTGGGCCCTGTGTGGGGGACGCCCCGCCGCCCCGTATGATCTGTATGATCCGTATGATCCGGATGATCCATATTGACATCGGTCGCCGGTTTGGCTAGAAGGAGGTATGGAAAAACAGATCGATTTCCGGAATCCAGGCGGCGAAGTACTCAAGGGAACCCTCCACATCCCCGGGAAGCCCGGAGGCGCCGGGGTGGTGGTGGGCCACTGCTTCACCTGCTCCCGGAACATCCGGCTTCTGCGGGACCTCTGCGCCCGGCTCGCGGAATCGGGCCTCCTCGCGCTCCGGTTCGACTTTTCCGGCAACGGTCAGAGCCAGGGGATCTTCTCCGAGTCGACCTACACCAAGCAGATCGACGAGATGGCGGCCGCGGTCCGGTTTCTGGAAGGGGAGGGCGCGCGCCGGCTCGGGCTGGCCGGCCACAGCATGGGGGCCGCCATCGCCGTGCTGTCGGGGGACCGGATCGACGAGATCGGGGCGGTCTGCGCCGTCGCCGGGCGCTCCTCGGGCCTGGGGGCCCGCCACTTTCTGAGCGGGGAACAGCGCCGGGAGCTGGACGAGACCGGTCGGGTCACCTTTGAAAGCCGGGGCCGGTCCCTGGAACTCACCGAGACCTTCTTCTCCGATGCCGGCGGCTACGACATCGCCGGGGTGATCCGGGAATATGAAAAGCCGCTGCTGGTGGTCCACGGCGAGGCGGACAAGATCATCCCCGTGGAGGAGGCCCATTTTGCCGAAAACCTCAATCCTGGATCAACGGAACTCTTCATCGTCCCCGGGGCCGACCATATGTTCCTCGATGAGGGCCATCGACGGCGGGTGGCCGACCGGGTGAGCGGCTGGTTCCGGGACCGGCTGGGGAGACCGGCGGACCGCGAGGGGGGTTCCCAGAGGGGTCCAGAATAGCGCAACACTGACCGAAACCGCGACCACGGAGGCGCCGCCATGACGATTCCCGAGACCCTCAACCTCGAATTCATCGACCGGCAGTACGAAAAGTGGCGGGCGGACCCCGGGTCCGTCTCCCGGGACTGGCGCCATTTCTTCCAGGGGTTCCGGTTCGCCGCCGGAGACGCCGGTCCGGCCCCGGAGGCTCCGGGCAAACCCGCCGCGGCCCCCGCTCCGGCTCCCGAAACCGCCGGCGACAGGGCCGGCGCCATCCGCCAGTCCCGGGCCGAGGCCCTCATCCACCGGTACCGCGATATCGGCCACCTTCTGGCCTGCCTCGATCCCCTGTCCGCCTGTCCCACCGGCCATCCCCTCCTCGATCTGTCCGCCTTCGACCTGACCGAGGCCGATCTCGATGCCGAGGTCCACGCCGGCAGCCTGGCCGACGGGGAGTGGCGCCCCCTGGGGGAGATCCTCCAGGGGCTCCGGGAGACCTACTGCCGGTCCGTGGGGGTGGAGTTCATGCACCTCCAGGACCCTTCGGAGCGGGGCTGGCTCATCGAGCGGATGGAGCCCGTGCGCAACGCCCCGGAACTGGAGGCCGGGGACCGGCTCCGGATTCTCCGAAAGCTCCACCACGCCGCCCTGTTCGAGGGGTTTCTCAACCGGAAGTACGTGGGCCAGACCCGGTTCTCCTTGGAGGGGGCCGACGTGATCGTCCCCCTGCTCGACGCCGTCTTCCGCCGGGCCGCCGAAGAGGGATGCCGGGAGGCGATCCTCGGCATGGCCCACCGGGGCCGCCTCAACGTCCAGACCAACGTTCTGGGACGGCCCTACGAGGACATCTTCAGCCAGTTCGAACACTGCTATGATGCCGACAACCTGGTGGGATCCGGCGACGTCAAGTATCACAACGGATACCTCAACGACGTGGCGTTCCCCGGCGACAAAAAGATCCGGGTCTATCTGGTGGACAACCCCAGCCACCTGGAGTCGGTGGACCCCGTGGTGGAGGGGGTGGCCCGGGCCCGGCAGGACGCCGTCGGGGAAAAGGGGCGGCGGCGGGTTCTACCCGTCCTGCTCCACGGCGACGCCGCCTTCGCCGGCCAGGGTTTGGTGGCCGAGACCCTCAACCTCTCCCAGCTTGCGGGGTACCGCACCGGCGGCACCATCCACGTCATCATCAACAACCAGATCGGCTATACCACCCTGCCGGAGGACGCCCGGTCCACCCGGTACTCCACCGACGTGGCCAAGATGCTCATGGTGCCCATCTTCCATGTCCACGGGGAATCTCCCGATGCGGTGATCCATGCCGCCCGGCTGGCGGCCGACTACCGGACCCGGTTCGGCAAGGACGTGGTGATCGACGTGATCTGCTACCGCCGTTACGGCCACAACGAGGGGGACGAGCCCTACTTCACCCAGCCGCTCCTCTACGAGCGGATCAAGGACCGGCCCTCCGTCCACGCCACCTACGGCGAGCGCCTCCGGGAAGAGGGGCTCGTCTCCGACCAGGAGCTGGAGGCCCTGGACAAGGAGATCAACGACGCCCTCTCCTCGGCCTTCGAGGAGATCAAGGGATCCGCCTGCGCCTTTCCATTCTCTTCGTTCTACGAGCAATGGGAGGGGATCGCCGACCGGTACGACCCCGAACCGCCGAAAACCGCGGTTTCCGGGGACCGTATCGAGAGCCTCGCGGCATCCCTCAACACGCCGCCCGAGGATTTCGAGATCCACCGGAAGCTCTCCCTGGTCCTCAAACGGCGGAGGGAGTCGGTGGACAAGGGGGAGGGGATCGACTGGGCCAACGCCGAGGCCCTCGCCTTCGGCAGCCTGCTCACCGAAGGGGTGCCGGTGCGTCTGTCGGGCCAGGACTCCCGGCGGGGCACCTTCAGCCAGCGCCACGCGGCCCTGGCCGAAACGCGGACGGGCAAGACCCATGTGCCCCTCAACCACCTGTCAAAGGACCAAGCCCCCTTTTACGGGATCGACAGCCTCCTGGCCGAGGCCGGGGTCCTGGGGTTCGAGTACGGCTACTCCCTGGTCACCCCGGGGGGACTCACCCTCTGGGAGGCCCAGTTCGGGGATTTCGTCAACAACGCCCAGGCGGTCATCGATCTGTACATCGCCAGCGGCAAGGCCAAGTGGCGGCGGGACAGCGGGCTGGTGATGCTCCTGCCCCACGGCCTGGAGGGCCTCGGTCCCGAACACTCCAGCGCCCGGCCGGAACGGTTCCTGCAGCTCTGCGCCGACAACAACATGCTCGTCTGCAACCTCACCACCCCGGCCCAGTACTTCCACTGCCTGAGGCGACAGGTCAGGGCCCCGTACCGGCTGCCCCTGATCGTCATGGCCCCCAAGAGCCTGCTGCGCCACCCCCGGGCCGTCTCCAAGGTCGCCGAGTTTACCGACGACCGGTTCCGGCCGGTGCTCGACGATTCCGCCTCCCTGGAGGACCCGCCCTACCGGGTCATCTTCTGCAGCGGCAAGATCTACTATGACCTCCTCCAGCGGCGGGAGGAGCTGAAGGCCTTCGACATCGGCATCATCCGCGTGGAGCAGCTCTATCCCTTCCCCCGGGCCGAGATCGAGGCGGTGATGAACCGGTACCGGGACGCCAAGCAGTGGTGCTGGGTCCAGGAGGAGCCGGCCAACATGGGGGCCTGGAACTTCGTCTGGCAGCGGCTGGAGATCCTGGCCGAGGCCCCCTTCCGGTACATCGGCCGAAAGACCTCCGCCAGCCCGGCCACCGGATTCCCCAAGGTCTACCGCCGGGAGCAGGCGGCCATCATCGAGGAGGCCATCGGCCCGCCGGCCAAGGAGGCCCAGGCCACGGATCGGTACCATGGCGGATGACGACGAAACCATCTCCAAAGGAGCGAACACATGGAAATCGAGGTAAAGGTACCCAGCGTCGGTGAATCCGTCCAGGAGGCGATCCTGGCCCAGTGGTACAAGGCGGACGGCGATGGCGTGAAGAAGGACGAGCCCCTCTTCGTCCTGGAGACCGACAAGGTGACCCTGGAGGTGAACGCCGAAGCCGACGGGCTCCTCGCCATCAAGGTCCAGGAGGGGGAGACCGTCTCCATCGGCGCGGTGGTGGGCACCATCGAGACCGATGCCGATGCCGGGGCCGGGGCCGATGAAACGCCGTCGGCCGAGACATCCGAGGAGGAAGCGAAACAACAAACGGCGCCTCCGGAATCGGAGGAGACCAAGGACGCCGCCGAACCGGAGAAGGAACCTCCGAAACCCGCCGAAGGCGAAAAAGAGGCTCCCGAAAAGAAAGACGAAAAGCCGCCGGAGGGGAAAGCCCCCGAAAAGAAGGAGGGAATGGATCTCTCCCCGTCGGTGCGGCGGCTCGTCGCCCAGAAGGGGATCGATCCGGCGGACATCGAGGGGACCGGCCCCGGCGGACGGATCACCAAGGGGGACGTGATCGCCTATCTGGAGCGGGAAGAGCCCCCCAAAAAGGGCGACGGAGAGGCACCGGCGACAGCGGAGGCGAAGCCGACCAAAGGGGTGGCCCCGGCCCGGGGAACGCCGGAGGAATCGGAAGACCGGGAGGAGCGCAAGCCCATGAGCCCCATCCGGAAGCGGATCGCCTCCCGCCTCCTGGAGGCCCGACGAAACACCGCCATGCTCACCACCTTCAACGACGTGGACATGAGCCGGGCCATGGAGATCCGGTCCCGGTACAAGGACGCCTTCAAGGAGAAACACGAGATCTCCCTGGGATTCATGTCCTTCTTCATCAAGGCGAGCGTGGAGGCCCTCAAGGAATTTCCGGCCATCAACGCCTTCGTGGAGGAGACCGACATCGTCTACCACCACTACTACCACGTCGGGGTGGCGGTGGGCTCCGACCGGGGGCTGGTGGTCCCGGTGATCCGGAACGCCGACCGGCTGAGCTTCGCCGGCGTGGAGAAAGCCATCGTCGATTTCGTCAAGAAGATCAAGGCGAACCGCCTGGAGCTGAACGACCTGGAGGGGGGAACCTTCACCATCACCAACGGCGGGGTCTTCGGTTCCCTGCTGAGCACTCCCATCCTCAACACCCCCCAGAGCGGGATCCTGGGGATGCACCGCATCGAGAAACGGCCCGTGGTGGTGGACGACGAGATCGTGGTCCGGCCCATGATGTACCTGGCCCTGAGCTACGACCACCGGATCGTGGACGGACGGGAGGCGGTGACCTTCCTGAAGCGGATCAAGGAGTACGTGGAAAACCCGGAACGCATCCTTTTGGAGGTCTGATCATGTCCCATAACGACAACTACGATCTGGTGATCATCGGCGGCGGCCCCGGCGGATACGTGGCGGCGGTCCGGGCGGCCCAACTCGACATGAAGGTGGCCTGCGTGGAGAGATACCCCCGACTGGGGGGCGTCTGCCTCAACGTGGGGTGCATCCCGAGCAAGGCGCTTTTAGACTCCAGCGAATACTACCATCTCGCCAAGGAGAGCCTGGCCGATCACGGCGTGATCACCGGCGAGGTGACCCTCGACCTGCCGACCCTCATGAAGCGCAAGGACAAGGTGGTGGCGGATCTCACCGAGAACGTCCGGAAGCTCCTGGAGGGCAACAAGGTGGCGATCATCCACGGGACGGGGCGTCCTGCCGGAAAGGACCGGGTAACGGTGACGGACGGCGACGGCGGGACCCGGACCCTCCAGGCGAAGAACATCCTTTTGGCCACCGGCGGCAAACCCGTAGCCCCGCCGGGGCTCTCCTTCGACGGGGAGCGGATCATCAGCTCCACCGAGGCCCTCTCCCTGGAGACCGTGCCCGAACACCTGGGGGTGGTGGGGGGCGGCTACATCGGGCTGGAACTCGGCTCCGTCTGGCGGCGGCTGGGATCGAAGGTCACCGTCATCGAGATGCTCCCCATCATCACCCCGGGCCTGGACGGGCAGGTGGGCCGGACCCTGAAACGGATCCTGGGCCGCCAAGGGCTCCAATTCCGGATGAAGACCAAGGTCTCCGAGGCGACGGTCGAAGACGGCCAGGTGGCGGTGATTCTCGAATCCAAGGGCAAAAGCGATTCCCTCACCTGCGACCGGCTCCTGGTGGCGGTGGGCCGCCGCGCCCTGACCGATGGGCTGGGCCTCGACGAGGTGGGCGTTAAGACCGACGAAAAGACCGGTTTCGTCAAGGTGGACGACTCCTACCGGACCGCCGTCGATTCCATCCATGCCATCGGCGACCTGATCCCGGGGCCGATGCTGGCCCACAAGGCCTCGGCCGAAGGGATCGCCGCCGTGGAGCGCATGGCCGGGCTCCCCGGTGAGGTCAACTACGACGCCATCCCGTCGGTGGTCTACACCTGGCCCGAGGTCGCCTCCGTGGGGCTCACCGAGGAGCAGGTCAAGGAGCGGGAGATCCCCTACTGCGTGGGGACCTACCCCTTCTCCGGGGCCGGCCGGGCCCGGTGCATGGGGGAGACCGAGGGGTTCGTGAAGCTCCTCGCCCATCAGAAGACCGACCGGGTCCTCGGGGTCCACATCATCGGCCCCCGGGCCGCCGACATGATCGCCGAATGCGTCCTGGCCGTGGAGTTCGGGGCCTCGTCCGAGGACATCGCCCGAACCGTCCACGGCCACCCCACCTTCGCCGAGGCCCTCCAGGAGGCGGCCATGGGGGTGCGGAAATGTTCGATATACGCATCATAAAGGAATCGGCCTTGCAACGCCAAAAATTGATTCACGTCCGGGCGGGTTAGCCCGATATCTTGATCGCGGCACCGAAGCAAAAGGAGGAAAACACACATATGTCCGACAACAAGGTTCACGATCTGGTCATCATCGGCGGCGGGCCCGGAGGGCTCACCGCCGGCATCT
>CAYSLC010000041.1:0-29774 GCA_964431545.1 uncultured Desulfobacteraceae bacterium
ACATATGAACGGACACATCTACGGCGCGGACAGCATCAAGATCCTGGAAGGACTGGAAGCGGTCCGCAAGCGCCCCTCCATGTACATCGGCAACGTGGACGTGGAAGGGCTCCACCACCTGGTCTACGAGGTGGTGGACAACAGCATCGACGAGGCGATGGCCGGGTACTGCGATACCATCACGGTCACCATTCATACCGACAACAGCGTCAGCGTGGAGGACAACGGGCGGGGCATCCCCGTGGGCCTCCACCGCAAGGAGAACATGCCCGCCGTGGAGGTGGTCATGACCAAGCTCCACGCCGGCGGCAAATTCGACAACGAATCCTACAAGGTCTCCGGCGGTCTCCACGGGGTGGGCGTCTCGGTGGTCAACGCCCTCTCCCGGCGCCTCACGGTGGAGATCTATACCGACGGGAAGATCCACCACCAGGTCTACGAGCGGGGGCGGAAGGTCACCGAACTCACCATCACGGGGGAGACCGGCAAGCAGGGCACCCGGATCCACTTCTACCCCGACACGGAGATCCTCAACTCGGACAACTTCCAGTTCGATATCCTGAGCCGCCGGGTCCGGGAACTCGCCTTCCTCAACAAGGGCGTGCGGATCAAGATCGAGGACGAGCGGAGCGACGAAAAGCGGGAGTACCACTACGAGGGGGGGATCCGGGAGTTCGTGGAGTACCTCAACAAGCACGCCGCCCCCCTCCACGAGCCGATCTTCATGCAGGGGGACAAGAGCGACGTTCAGATGGAGGTGGCCATCCAGTACAACGACACCTTCACCGAAAAGATCTTCTCCTTCGCCAACAACATCAACACCGTGGAGGGGGGGTTCCACCTCATCGGATTCAAGGCGGCCCTCACCCGGACCATCAACCAGTACGCCGTAAACGGCAACCTGCCCAAGAACATGAAGGCGAAGATCAGCGGAGAGGACGTGCGGGAGGGGCTCACCGCCGTCATCAGCGTCCGGATCATGTCCCCCCAGTTCGAGGGGCAGACCAAGACCAAGCTGGGCAACAGCGAGGTCAAGGGGCTGGTGGAGTCCCTCATCAACGAGCGGCTGACGGTCTTCTTCGAGGAGAACCCGGCGGTGGCCCGGAAGATCATCGCCAAGTCGGTGGATGCCTCCCGGGCGAGGGATGCCGCCAAACGGGCCCGGGATCTGGCCCGGAACAAGGGGGCCCTGGTGGAGGCGACCCTGCCGGGGAAGCTGGCCGACTGCCAGGCGAGCGAACCCTCCGAGCGGGAGCTTTTCCTGGTGGAGGGGGACTCCGCCGGCGGCTCGGCCAAACAGGGGCGGGACCGGAAGTTCCAGGCCATCCTGCCGCTCAAGGGCAAGATCCTCAACGTGGAGAAGGCCCGGTTCGACAAGATCCTCAGAAGCGACGAGATCAAGAACATGATCACCGCCCTGGGGACCGGCGTGGGCGAGGAGGAGTACGACATCGGCAAGATCCGGTACCACAAGGTGATCATCATGACCGACGCCGACGTGGACGGCTCCCACATCCGGACCCTGCTGCTCACCTTCTTCTTCCGCCAGATGCCGGAGATCGTGGAGCGGGGGTACCTCTACATCGCCCAGCCCCCGCTGTTCAAGGTGGGCAAGGGCAAGGGGGAGTTCTACCTCAAAAACGAGGCGGAGTTCGCCGACTATGTCCTGAAACGGATCTCCGGTCAGCGGAATGTCAAGAACGCCACGGGGGAGACCCTCGCCGAGGAGGACCTCCACCGGTTCCTGGGGCTCCTATCCGAATCGGAGATGATCCTGGCCCGGCTGGAGCGGCGGGGGATTCCCCGGGACATGATGGGATTTCTCCTGGAGCTGGGGATGGACGACAAGGCGTACCTCCAGGAGCGGGGGAACCTGGAGACCCTCAAGGACGCCTTCGAACGGAAGGGGTATGATGCGGGGGAGATCACCTGGAACGAGGAGCGGAACCTCTACGAGATCGTGGTGACCCCGGTGGACCGGAGCGCCGAGGAGCTGCTCCTGCGCGGGGCGGTCCTGGAGGAGATCCGGCCGGTGAAGATCGGCCGGGGGCTGATCCACTCCAAGGACTACCAGCGGCTGATGACCCTCCACGGGGAGATGATGCGATACGGGGCCCCGCCCTTCTCCGTCTTCCCCAAGGAGAAGGAGCGGGACGCCGTCACCGTGGAGGACCGGACGACGCTTCTGACCCTGATGATCGAGGAGGGGAAGAAGGGGATCGGGATCCAGCGGTACAAGGGCCTCGGGGAGATGAACCCCGATCAGCTCTGGGAGACCACCATGAACCCGGAGACCCGGACCCTGTTGAAGGTGAAGGTGGAGGACGCCGTGGAGGCCGACGACGTCTTCACCCTGCTCATGGGCGACGTGGTGGAGCCCCGCCGGGATTTCATCCAGACCAACGCCCTCGAAGTGAGCATGCTCGACATCTAAGCCCGACCCCCGGCGGCGGGTCCGGACAAAGAAGCGACGATTCCATGGATAGATCGGACGACGCAGCATCTCGGGAGGTGGCGCGATTCCATCCGTAACCGAGGAAAACCGAAGAAAAATCCAGGAGAAGGCCGCCGATGTCCTGCGCACCGAGGCGGACGGGATCCTGGGGCTCATCGGCCGGATCGACGACAGCTTCGCCCTGCTGGCGGAGCGCATCGGCGGGTCCAGGGGCCGGGTGATCGTGGGGGGGATCGGCAAATCCGGGCTCATCGGGCGGAAGATCGTGGCCACCCTCAACAGCACCGGCACCCAGGCCCTCTTCCTCCATCCGGTGGAGGCGATGCACGGGGACCTGGGGATGGCGTGCGCCGACGACATCTTCATCGCCCTGTCCAACAGCGGGGAGACCGAGGAACTCAACCTGTTGTTGCCCAACATCCGGAACATCGGGTGCACCGTCGTCGCCTTCACCGGGAACCGGACATCGACGCTGGCCCGGCTGAGCGACATCGTCATCGATGTGGGGGTTGCCCGCGAGGCCTGCGAGGTCGGGGCCCCCACCGCCAGTTCCACGGCCCTGCTGGCCATGGGGGACGCCCTGGCCGTGGTGCTCATGGAGATCAAGGAGTTCAAGCGGTCCGACTTCAAGCGGTTCCATCCGGGGGGGGCCCTGGGCCGGCGGCTGTCGGCCCGGGTGGCGGACCTCATGCTCACCGGCGACGCGGTGCCCACGGTCCCCCAAGGGACGTCCATGGAGGACGCCCTGCGGGAGATCAACCGGCTCGGGCTCGGGGCCACCCTGGTGGTGAGCGGCGGGGGAACCCTGGACGGCATCATCACCGACGGCGACATCCGGCGGACGGTGGCCCGGCGGGCGCCCATCCACGAACTCCGCGTGGAGGACGTCATGACCCCCAACCCCCGTCGGGCCCATCCGGAAAGCCCGGCCTACGACGCCCTCAACGCCATGGAGAAGCACCAGATCACCGTTCTGCCCATCACCGACCCGGCCGGGGCGGTACGGGGAATCCTCCACCTCCATGACATTCTCGGCAAGGGGGCGCTGACCTTCAACGGCAAAACCAATTCCTAAGGGGTACGTTTGATTGAAAGGGGCATGACCATGCATTTCGACGATATCGAGACCACCATTCCGACCATCGGGGCGGCGAAGATCCCTTCCCCCCTGGAGCTGGCCAAGATGGCAGAAGGGGAGAAAAGCTTCGTGGACGACGCCCAGCGCGTCCTCATCAACGTCGACATGGCCGAGGTACAGCAGGAGATCCGGGCGGGAAAGGAGATGCCCTCCTTTGAACTGGCGGGTCCGCGGAAGAACATCTACTTCGACCCGAGCAAGCTGCGGTGCGCTCTGGTCACCTGCGGGGGCTTGTGCCCGGGCTTGAACGGCATCATCCGGGCGGTGGTGCTGGAACTCTATTACGGATACGGCGTTCGGAACATCTACGGGATCCGGTACGGCCTCCAGGGGTTCATCCCGGAGTACGGCCACGACGTCATGGACCTCAACCCCTCGGTGGTGGCCAACATCATCCGCAAAGGGGGGTCCTTCCTCGGATCCTCCCGGGGCCCCCAGGATGTGGAAAAGATCGTCGACTGCCTGGAGCGGATGAACGTGGGGATCCTCTTCATGATCGGCGGGGACGGCACGCTCCTGGCGGCCACCCGGATCGCCGACGCCATCGCCGATCGGAACCTCAAGATCAGCGTGGTGGGGATCCCCAAGACCATCGACAACGACATCTACATGGTCTCCAAGTCCTTCGGCTTCGACACCGCCGTGGACGTGGCCACCAGCGCCATCCGGGCGGCCCACAACGAGGCCCAGGGGTACCCCAACGGCATCGGCCTCATCAAGCTGATGGGCCGCCATTCCGGTTTCATCGCCTGCACCGCCACCCTCGCCCAGCAGGACGTCAACTTCGTCCTGATCCCGGAGGTCGATTTCGACCTCAAGGGGGAGAAGGGGTTCCTCCCCTCCCTGGAACAACGCTTACGAAACCGTGGACATGCCGTGGTGGTGGTGGCCGAGGGGGCGGGCCAGCACATCTTCGAGATGTTCGAGGGGGATAAATCCTACGACGCGTCGGGAAACGTGAAGCTCCACGACATCGGCCTCTTCTTGAAGAACGCGGTGTCCGCCTACTTCAAGGAGCGGGAGATCGATATCTCCCTCAAGTACATCGACCCCAGCTACATCATCCGGAGCCTGCCGGCCAACTCAAACGACCACGTCTTCTGCAGCTTCCTGGGCCGGGACGCCGTCCACGCGGCCATTTCCGGACGGACCCGGATGCTCATCGGCCACTGGAACAACCACTTCGTCCATATCCCCATGTCCGCCTCCGCCGGCAACCGGAAGAAGGTCAACCCGAACGGACGTCTCTGGAACGCCATCCTGGAGGCGACGGGTCAAGGCCCCTTGAAAAACGACGACACCGAAGAGGGGATCTGACCGGCCCGGTGCCGGGGACGGCCGGCGGCAAGGGGTCAGCGCCGGGCCGACCCGAAGAGGGGAGCACCGATCTCCACGAAATTCCGCCCCTCGATCCGGAGCAGGTAGAGTTCCTTCCGGGCCTCCCCCCCCGTTTCGAAGGAGGTGAGGCCGGTGACCCCCGGAAAATCCCGGACCATGGCCAGCGCGTCCCGGAGCTGACTCCGGGTCCGGATGTCGTACCGGGAGAGCACCTGGATCAGGATGTTGGCCGTGTCGTAGGCGATGGCCTCGATGAACCCCGGCGTCTCCCCGAAGGTCTCCTCGAAGATCCGGACGAACTCCCGAACCCGCCGGGACCCGCTCTCGGCAAAGAACCCCTCGGGCAGGACCGCCCCCTGGATCGGGTCCCCGGCCATCTGGATCAGGCGGTCCGAGTGCCAGAGATTGGTCCCCAGCAGCCGGACCCCCTTCACGTCGAAAAAGACGAGCTGGGGGACGATCAGTCCCACCTTCCGGGGGGCGTCGGGGATGAAGAGGGCCTCGAACCCCCCGCCATCCCGGTGAAAAGCGGATGCCAGCCGCTGGATCGGCGCGGAAAAATCGGTCTGGTCGGTTCCATAGGACTCCATCCCGGTGACCTCCCCCCCCAGGTCGTGGACCTCTTGGCGGAACTTCTCCAGGAAGGTGTATCCGTACTTTTCTTCCGGATAGAGGACCGCGAACCGGCGGAGTCCCAGGTCGCTCATGGCGTACCGGACCACCGCCCGGGCCTGCATCCGGGGGGTGATGAAGTTGCGGAAGATGAAGTTGCCGATCTCGGTGACGTGCTCCTTCTGGGTCAGGGTGATGGTGGGCACCCGGCGGTATTGGGCCTCCTGGATCACCCCCTCCGCGGTGATGATCGGCCCGATGACGGCCGACGGCTCCTCGTCCAGGAGCTGTGCGATGGCGATGCGGGCCTGGGCGGGATCCGATCCGGTGTCCTTGACCACGATGTTGAAGCTGGGGCCGCCCGCCCCCCGTCCCGACCGGCTGAGGGCCAGTTCCACCCCCCGGAGGGCCCGGTTTCCGTAAAGCTGATAGGAGCCGCTCAACGGCAGGAGGCAGCCGATGGTCTGCCGGGAGACATAGGGAAGGACGTCGAAGCCCTCCATGAGCGAGCGCACCCCGGCGGCTTTTTCGTGGTCCGGATAGGTCTCCAGGAACATCGACAGGGTCCGGGCCGACGCCTTCTGGAGGCCCTCCTCCGCCTGGTTGCGCCCCAACTGGTACAGGAGATGGCCCCGGATGAGGGGGTCCTCTTCGATCCGCTCCAGGAGGATGGCGATGTCCTCCGACGAGAGCTGGGCCACGGCCTCCTCGAGCTGTTCCGTTCGCCGGGCACCGGTGGGATCGGCCCGCTCCCCGGCCTTGGCGTAGTAGTAGACGGCGTTGATGGGAGAGCCGATGGCCAGGTAGGCATCCCCCACGAGGTTATAGGTCCGGAGAGTCAGGGACGGATCCTCCACGGACTTGAGGACCTTCTCCGCGTACCGGATCACGTTCCGGTATTCCCCGTCGTTGTAGAAGGTTTCCAGAATCCGGTGGGAGGCCTCCGGCACCAGGTCGCTGTCCGGATACTTCTCCAGGAGGTACTGGTAGATGTTCCGGGCCGTGCGGTGGCGCCCCTTCTGGGTATAGATGGTCCCCTCCCGCAACAGGGCCTTGGCCCCGTAAGGGCCGTTCGGGTATCCGGAGAGATAGCTGTTGTAGTAGCGGAGGGCCCGGTCGTAGGCCCCCACCCGGAAGTTCTTCTCCGCCATGGAGAAGATCCCGTCGGCCGTGCGGGGTTCCACTTCCTGGACCAGCGCCTCCGGAAAACAGGCGATCACCATGGGCAGAAGCAGCGCCGCGATCACATTGCGGATATCGGATCTCATCATGTCAAAGTCATCCTAAGAAGCCCTTTTTCCGTATTCGGGATTCCGGCGCCCCCCCTTCCGCCGTCCACCCCGGATCGTCGAAACCTAGGTGTTGAAATCCCGGAGAAGTTGATCCCCCAGGGATTGATTGCACTTGGGGCAGCGGCCGGCGTACCGGCTCACCCGCCCTTTCCAGCCGCAGGCGGCGCAGCGGACCACCTGCATGTGGCGGTCCTCCTTCTTCCGCCCCAAAAAGGCCCTGATGACCATGGCCAGGACCAGCACGGAGACGGTTGTGCCGCCGGCCATGAGGAGCTGTTGGGTGGTCAGCCCGAAGACGACGGTATCCATAATGGGATCTCCTTTTGATGGATCACCACTGGAGTTCCACGGGCATGCCCGCCTTGCGCCGGGCGTGCTCCCAGTTGAACCGGTCCCGGGCCGCCTCCTTGCCGGACATCTGGTTGACCACCTCGAAGTAGTCCTGCCGGAACCGGTCCTGGAGCACCGCCTTCTCCGGCTTGCACCGGACGGCGTAGACGGTCTGGACGCACTGGTGGTCGAACCGCCGCCACTCCTGTTCATCCTTGAGGAATGTGAACCGGTGGCCCTCCAGGGAGGCGATGACCGCCCGGGTGTCGAAGGTGCCGGCCCGCTCCACGGCATCCTTGTACTGGTAGAGGATCGTGTAGGCCGAGGCCGCCGAGGTGGACGGATAGGAGCCGTACCGGTCGGCGAACTTCTCCACGAACCGCTTCCCCTTGTCGTACCCGTTGTCATAGGGGATCTTCCAGCACCAGGGCAGGGCCCCGATCACCCCCTCCATGATCTTCGGCCCGCTGCTCTGGGCCATGCCCAGGGTCAGGTTGGGGACCACCACCGCCTGGACCTCCGATTTGAGGCCCATCTCGGTGGCCAGGCGCAGGGCGGTGGACATGTCGTTGCCGAAGAGGACCAGCACCAGCACGTCCGGCTCCCGTTCCCGGGCCTGCCGGAGGGCCGCCCGGAAATCGGACTCCTCGGCCCCCGGAAACGGGGTGAGGACGTTCCGGTGCCGCCGGGTGTTCATGGTGTTGCTGAACTTCCGGATGGAGGCCTCCGTGGTCCACCCCCAGGTGTAGTCGGCGGTGATGTAGAAGTATTTCTTTCCGGCCAGGTACTTCTCCCGCAGGTAGTAGGAGAGGACCCGGGCCCCCATCCAGGCGTTGTAGCATTCCCGGAACATGTACTTGTGCCCCTCCTCGCAGGTGGTGGCGTTGGAGTAGGTGAGGGTCCCGAAGTAGATCTTCCCCCGCTCCCGGGCCGCATGGCCTCCCGCGATGGCCACGGCGCTGGAGGAGCCCCCGAAGATCATCTCGCACCCGTGGCCGTCGATCAGTTCCGCCACATTCTGTTCGGAGATCTCCGGCTTCGACTGGGTGTCCCGGAGGATCAGCTCCACGTCGCTGCCGAAGATGCCCCCGGAGGCGTTGATCTCCTCCACCGCCATCCGGGCCGCCCGTAACTGGGCCTGACCCTGCACGGCGTAGGGGCCGGTCTCCGGATAGTTGAGCCCCAGCCGGATCTCGGCGGCCCGTGCGGGCCCGGCGATAAGCGCCGCCGCCAGGACGGCCGAAACGACCCATTTTCTCCATGTCATGGTGATGCCTCCTTTCGGCCGCCTCACGCGGCGGACTGATCCTCCTCGGATTCTTCCTCCATCCCGGTCTCTTCCTCCGCCGGGGGCTGCTCCGCTTCCAGCTTGAAGACCGACACCGACTCGTTGAGCTGGTCCGAGGCGTCGGAGAGGTGCCGCATGGCGATGGCGGTCTGGCGGCTCGCCGAGGAGGTCTGGGAGCTGATCTCCCCGACGGTGCCCATGGTGTGGGCGATCTCCTTGGATGCCTCGGCCTGCTGCTTGGACGCCTTTGAGATGGACTGAATCAGCTCCCCGAGCTGGCCGGTGACGCTCTCGATCTCCTGGAGCTTGCCGTAGGCGTCGTCGGCGAGCCGGGAGCCCTCCACCACCCGCTGGATGCTCTCCTCCATACTGGTCCCCGCTTCGTTGATCTCCCCCTGGATGTTCTTGATCAGGGTGTCGATCTGCTTGGTGGCGTTGGTGGACCGCTCGGCCAGCCGCTGGACCTCCTCGGCCACCACGGCGAAGCCGCGTCCCGCCTCCCCGGCCATGGCCGCCTGGATGGAGGCGTTCAAGGCCAGGATGGAGGTCCGGTCGGCGATGTCGTTGATGAGCTGAACGATGTTGCCCACCTCCTGGGAACTCTCCCCCAGCCGTTTGATGGCCCGGGCCGTCTCCTGGACGTGATCCCGGATCGACTCCATGGCCGCCGTGGTCCGCCGGACCGCCTCGGCCCCCTCCTTGGCGTGTTTCGTGGACTGCTCCGAGACGCCCGTCGACCGGGAGGCGTTCTGGGCCACCTGGCCGATGGAGGCGGCCATGGCGTCGATGGCCGCAATGGCCTGGGAGACCTGGGAGGACTGGGTCTCGCTGGTCCGGGCCAGGTTCTCGGTGGAGGCGCTCACGTCCCTGGAGGTGGCGCTCACCTGGATGGTGACGTCCTTGACGTTCCGGACCACCCGGCCGAGCTGCTCCGCCATCTCGTTGAAGGAGTCGGCGATGGCGCCGGTGAAATCCTCGGTCACTTCGGCCCGGACGGTGAGGTCCCCCTCGGCGAGGCCGCTGATCTCTTCGAGCAGGCGCATGATGGACGACTGCATGGCGTCACGCTCCTCGCTGCTCTGGATCAGGGCCAGGGTGTTGTCGAGCATGGCGTTGAGGGATTCGGCCATCTCCCCCAGCTCGTCGTTGCTGGTGACCGGGGCCCGGGCCTTGAAGTTGCCCATGCCGATCTCCTCGAAGGTGGTGTTGATGTGGTCCACCTGGCGGGTGAGGCCCCGGGACAGGAGCAGGGCCCCGAAGACCACCAGCGCCCCCACCAGGACCAGGATCAGAAGGCCGATGCCGGCCAGGTTGAGGATGGGTTGGCGGACCTCGTCGTAGCCGATCTCCGAGATCACCGCCCACCGGACTCCCTCGGGGTTCGCCTCGGTGGGGGGGAAGACGGTCATCGGGGCGTAGGAACTGAGCACCTTTCGCCCCTGGTAGTTCCGGATCACCTCGGTGCCCGTCTCCCCGGCCAGGGCCCGGCGGGCGGCCGGAGTGTCCACCGGTACCTCCGGGTTGAGCACGGTGCTCTGCACCCCCAGTTGTTCCAGGAACCGGGAGTTGCTCCGCCAGAGATTGTCGGGCCCCACCAGGTAGCTCTCCGCCGTCTCCCCCCGCCCGGCCCGCTGGCTCATGATTCGGTCGATGATATCGGCGGAGAGGCGGGCGAAAACCACCAGCTCCACCTGGTCGTCGAAGATGATGGGCATGGCGTAGAAGGCGGCCGGCCGGTTGTCGCTGGGGGCGTAGGGGGCGAAGTCGGCCATGCCGAAGGCCCGGGTGTCGAGGACCCGGCGCACCAGCCGCCCCAGGTTGGTATCCTTGTAGGGGCCGGTGAGCATGTTGGTTCGGAAGTCGAGCCCCTGGTCCACCGTGTAGAAGAGGTACCCGTCCGGGTTGAGCAGCCCCAGGTCCGCGTAGTCGTACTCCCGGGCGTACTGGGTGAAGAAGTCGGGCTCCTCCCCCCCCACGCCGGGGACGAAGGCCTCGGTGACGTCGATCTCCGCCACCATGGCCCACTGGACGTCCTGGATCCGCACCGGGGTCCAGGAGGAGAGGACGTACTCCCCCCGGTAGTTGATGGTGACCCCCTGGCCGCTCTCTCCGGCCAGGGCCTGGTTGACCCCCTCGGTGTCCACCACGAAGGCGGGGTTGATCACCGTCGGCTCCGCGATGTGGATGGAGTTGGAGCGGAAGAGACGGTCCGGCCCCACCAGGTAGGTCTCCCCGCTCCGACCCATACCGGTCCGCTCCTGCATGATGAAATCGATCTGGTCGACGGAGACCTGCACCAGGATCACCCCCTGGACCCGGTCCCCGGACCGGATGGGGGCGGCCACGAAGGCGGCCGCGTCGGTCTCCGCCGGGGCGTAGGGTTCGAAGTCCTGGAAGGCGACGCCGTTCGTGCCCTTCTGGAAGGCCTTTCCGGCCGGGCTTTCCGAAAGGTCGCCGGTGAGGAGGTTGGTTCCCAGGTCCGCCTTCTGGGCCACGCTGTAGAGGACCGTGCCGTCGGCGGAGACCAGGTAGGTGTCATAATAGGCGTAGGCGTCGTTGAACTCGACGAAGTAGGGGCCGTGGGCCTGCTCCACCTCCCGCCAGCTCGGCCCCCCCACGGCGGCCGAGACCCGTTCGAAGGCCCGGAGGGCCTCGATGGCGGAGGGGCTCTCCCCCATCACCCGGACATCGTTCATCCGCTCCATGAAGTAGCTCTCCACCAGGGTCTTCTTGAGGCGCTGCATGGAGGCGAGCTGGTCGAAGGCCTTGGATCGGAGGGTGTTGGCGGTGTCCACCAGGGCGTTCATGTCGCCGCGCCGTCCCTCGAAGTGGTTGGAAACGGCGATCGACTTGTTGGTCTCCGCGGCCCGGAGGCCGTCGAAGGCTTGGTCCATCAGGGCCCCGGACGAGATCAGATGGCTGACCAGCCCCAGGACGATGAGGGGGAGCAGGGCGAGCCCCAAAAGCGATACCAGCAGCTTGTTCCGGATCCGCTCGGAGACGGCCGAAAACGGCCCCCACTGCCCCAGTCGGGCGAAGCGTCCTTTTTTGTTGTCCATGGGAAAACCTCCTGTTGGCTATTCTTTCCGATACGATTTATAGGGGGGGATCCGTGATCCTGTCAATCGGATACCGGCCGGGGCCGGCCAGAATCTCCGCCACCGCCGGGGCCGGATACCGGGTCCGGGCCTCGGGACCCACCGCGGCGGCGGCCATCCGGGTCAGGCCGGGCGACAGGGACCGGCGGGCGATGGTCTGGAACGCCTCGCCGTCGATGGCCTCCACGGCCCGGAGGATCTCTTCGCCCGCGAGCTGCCGTCCGAAATAGATCTCCTGGGTCGCCAGCCGGCTCATGGCGGTGTGGGAGTCCTCTCCGGAGATCAGGTGCTCCCCCCGGATCCGCATCCGGGCGATCCACAGCTCCTCCTCGTCCACCGGCTCCCGCCCGGTGATCAGGTCGGACAGGGTCTCCGCCGCCGACCGGAGCACTTGGAGCAGGTGTTCCGGCGGCGCGGCCCCGTCCACCAGGAGCAGGCCGTCGTCTCGGTAGGCCTGGTACTCCGAGGCGATGTCGTAGACCAGCCCCCGGGATTCCCGGAGCCGTCGGTAGAGCCGGGAACTCATCCCGCCCCCCAGCACCCGGCTCAGCAGGTGGATCCCGTACCGGTCGGGATGGGCGTAAGGCCGGGCCCGGAGCCCCAGGCAGAAATAGACCTGGGAGACCGGCGCGTCCTCCACCGCCACGCCGCCGTCGAAGCCCGGCGGGGGCGGCGCCGGCGGGGAAGGCTCCGGGCCGGCCGGAGGCAGGGGCCAGAAGGCGTCCCGGATCTGGGAGACGAGGTTCCCGTGGTCGAGGCTTCCGGCCGCGGCGATGATCAGGCGGCCGGGGCGGTAGTGATCTTCGGCGAAGGCGGCCACGTCCTCCCTTGCCAGCCGGTCCACCGTCTCGGGGGTGCCGGCCACCGGACGGCCCAGGGGATCATCGCCCCAGATGGTCGATTTCAGCAGGGCCTGGGCCCGGTCCGAGGGCACGTCCCCCGACATGAGGATCTCCCGGATGATGGCCCCCTTCTCTTGGCGGACCCCCTCCCCGGGGAAGGTCGGGTTGACCAGGATGTCCCCCAACAGGTCGAGGGCGTAGGGGGCGTACTCGTCGAGCACGGTGGCGGTGAAGCAGGTGTAGTCCCTGGCGGTGAAGGCGCCCATGCGGCCGCCGGCCGAGTCGATGAGCCGGGCGATCTGCCCGGCGGTCCGGTTCCGGGTCCCCGTGAAGACGGCATGCTCGGTGAGATGGGCCAGGCCCGCCTGGTCCGGACGTTCGTCCCGGGGACCGGCGGCCACCAAGGCCCCCAGGGAGATGGACCGGGTCCGGGGGAGGGCCTGGGTGAGGATCCGGACTCCGTTTTCCAGGGTCTCCCTCCGGCAGCGGCTCGGGTCCGTTCCCACCTATCCCTCCTTCTCCTCCAGAATCCGTTCCATGTGGACCACCATCAGCAGCCCCTCCTCCCATTCGTAGATGCCCCGGATCAGCCGGATCAGCCGGGGATCCGACAGCCACCCGCCCGGCGGCGCCGGACGGCAGGGCTCGGGAATGGGGATCATCTCCAGGGGGGACCGGGCCCGCACCATCACCCGCCGGTACCCCTCCTCCCCCTTTGTCCGGACCACCACCAGCCGGTTCTCCCCATGGTCCGGAAGATCCGCTCCGGCCCATCCCAGGCGCTGTTCCAGGACCACCACCGGCAGGATCCGGTCCCGCCACTGGGCGATGCCCGCAAAGTGGGAGGGGGCGAAGGGGACCGGCCGGACCGTTTCGGCCCGGGCCACATCCTCCACCTGGCTCATGCTGAACAGAAAGAAGAGGCGCCGGTCGATCCCTTCGGGACGGATCCGGGAAGGGAAGACCAGGACCCGTTGTTCCCGGCCGGCGGAGACCCCGGGGGGGGCGATGGTCGGGGTCGTCATGGTTCCTCCTCTCCGAGCCCTCGCCCCCGGAGGGATCGCTTCAGCCGGGACAGGGACTGCCCGGCCGCCTCCCGGGCGAGCCGGCGGATCAGCCGGTCCACCCGCTCCGCCCCCTCCGCCGTCGACAGCCGCCCCAGCAGGCCGGTCTCCAGATCCCGGACCGCCGGATCCATCTCCCCCGTCTCCCTGCGTTCCGCCGGCCCGTAGGATCGGGCGGGGCCGGGCTCCTCCCCCCGGCCGGCCTCCAGGAGGGGCGACAACCGGCCGCCCCATGGGATCTCTCCGTCCTTGGGCTCCCCGGCCGCCGGTCCGGGGGAGTCCGTGCAAGGGGAAGGGAGCGGCGGCGGGGAAAGCCCCTCGACCCCCTCGGGATCGATGAGGAGCACCGGCCCGTCCTCCCCTTTGAGGACCCGGGGAAAGCAGGCCCGGGAGCGCTCCCCCAGAAGATCCGGCAAAGGGGTGATCCGGTCGTCCGCCACCGTCGCCACCCCGTCCACCTGGTCCACCCGGAGGGCCAGGGTCCGGTCCTCCAGGTCGACGAGGACCATCTTCCCCTCCCCGGTCTCCCGGGGGGCGGGGGGCCCGCCCATCAACAGGGGCAGGTCCCGGAGCGGGATCCGCCGGCCGTCCAGGGTGATCCCGCCGGCGCCCCCCCGCCCCGGCTCGGGGGGAAGGAGCGCGTCGGGCTTTTCGATGGACCGGACCCTTTCGAGAGGGAGGCCGTAGCGTCGGGCTCCGGCCGTAAAGAGCAGCAGTTTGATCATGGATGGGTCGCCTTACGGGTTCCGATACACGGTTTTCAGATTTCCGGGTTCTAGGGACCGGTCAGTTTCAGGACCAGTTCGATGAACTCCTCCTCGTTGTAGGGCTTGACCACGAATCCGGATGCCCCCAGGGAGAAGGCCCGGCTCCGGTGCTTCTCGGCGGTCCGGGAGGTGAGCATCACCACGGGGATTTCCCGGTAGGCCGGCTGGGCCTTGAGGGCGCTCAGGAACTCGTAGCCGTTCATCCTGGGCATCTCGATGTCGAGGATGATCAGGTCCGGACGCTCCTCCCGGATCCGCTCCAGGGCCTCCATGCCGTCCCGGGCCGCGGCCGCCCGCCACCCCTGATTCTCCACCAGCCGGGAGATCACCTGCCGGATGCTCACCGAATCGTCCACCACGAGGATCGACAGGGACGGCTCTCCGGCGAAATCGGAGGGATCCGCCACCTCCTCGCCGGCCTCCCGGCCCCAGAAGAGTTCCTCCATGTTGAGGATGGGCACCACCCCGCCGTCCCCCATGATGGTCACCCCGGAGATCCCCCGGACGTACCGGAGGTGGGAGCCGGTCCCCTTGACCACGATCTCCCGCTGGCCCACCAGGCCGTCCACCACCACCGCGGCCCGCCGCCCGCCGGATTCGGCCACCAGCACCAGGAGGCTCGCCCCGGCCTCCTCCCCCGATCCCAGGCCCCCCTGGGGGTCGAGATACTCCACGGCATGGTACAGGGGCAGGACCTCCTCGCCGATCCGGACCACCTCCCGGGTCCGCCCGCTGATGTTCTCCGGCGATACCCGGGTGATCTCCTTGATCTCGTTGAGGGGCACGGCGAAGGTCCGCCCCCCCACGGAAAAGAGCAGGGACCGCAACGCCGCCATGGTCAGGGGGATCCGGACGGTGAACCGGGTCCCCTGCCCCTGTCGGGAGACCACCCGGATGGTCCCCTTGAGGTCCTGGATGTTCTCCTTGACCACGTCCATGCCCACCCCCCGGCCGGAGATTTCGCTGATCCTTCCCCGGGTGGAGAAGCCCGGCTGGAAGATGAACTCCGCCAGCTCCGCCTCGGAGAGGGTTCCGGGGTCGGGCGAAAGCCCCGCCTGCCGCACGGCGGCCCGGATGGCGGGGTAGTCGAGGCCGGCCCCGTCGTCGGTGACGCGGAGCACCACCTGGTTCCCCTCCCGCCGGGCCGAGAGGCGCACGGTGGCCGAGGGGGGCTTGCCCAGGGACTCCCGGATCTCGGCCGGCTCCACGCCGTGGTCGGCGGCGTTGCGGAGCAGGTGCATGAGGGGATCGGTGATCTTGTCCCAGACCATCCGGTCGAGTTCGATCTCGGCCCCTTCGATGATCAGGCGGATCCGTTTGCCCAGACGGGCCGACACCTCCCGGACGGTGCGGCGGAGGCGGCTGGTGATGGTGGACATGGGCGTCATCCGGACCCGCATCATCCGGTCCTGGAGTTCGCTGAGCAGGACCCGCTGACGGGTGAGGCGGCCGTCGAACTCGCTGTAGATCCCAGACAGATGGGTGTTGATGGCTCCCACGTCGATCACCGATTCGTTGAGGCTCCGGATGATCCGGTTGAGTTCCGAGTACCGGTCCAGCTCCAGGTCGTCGAACTCCTCGTAGACCGCCCCGCCGCCGGCCGCCACGGCCCGCCGGCCGTCGAGGTGGGCCAGGGCCTTGACCTCGAAGCCCATCTCCATCTCCCTAGCGATGTCCCGGAGCCGGTCCCGGGCCAGCTCCAGCTCCCGCACCGCCGCCGTGAAGGTCTCCATCTGCTGGTCGAAGGCGCTGGTGGCGATGATCAGCTCCCCGGCGAGGTTGACCAGTTCGTCCATCCGGTCCATGCTCACCCGGAGGGTCCGGAGGGGGGGCGCCACCTGCTGCCGATAGGCCGCCATCTCGTCGGCGGAAAAGGCGGTCTTGGGCGGTTCGGCCGGGGTCTCCGCCGCCGAATCGTCCGTCTCCCCGGCCGGTTCCTCCCGTCCGTCGATGATCTCCCGGAACTCCTCGGTCAGGGACTCGGCCCGGCTCCATCGCGCGGTCCGGGGGCCGGCGATCATCCGCTCCATGAGGTCGGCGGAATCGATGAGCACCGCCACGGTCTCCGGAGAGATCCGGGGGGCCTCCTCGGACAGCCAGTCCAGAAGGTCTTCCATGCGGTGGGCGAAGGACGCCACCGGGGCGAACCCGATCACCGCCGAGGCCCCCTTGAGGGTGTGGACCGACCGGCGGATCTGATTGACCGCCTCCCGCAGGTCCGGGGTGACGGGGGTGGTCTCCTCGATGCGGCTCTCCAGCCCGTCCAGGTGCCGGCCCATCTCCTGGAGGTGCTCCTCGGCCTCGTCATGGAAGGACGCCAGAAGCTCCGGAGAGGCGGTCTCAGCGGTCTCGGCCTCCTCCCCGTCGCCGGGACCCTCCGGCGCCTCGGCCGCCGCCTCGTCGTCCCACGGCTCCCGGTCGGCCTCCAGCAGGGGGGAGAGGTCGGCCTCGTCCGTCTCCTCCAGGGGTTCCGGGGCCTCCGGGATCGACCCGGCATCCGAAGCGTCCGGCGGCGGCGCGGCCCCGGCGCCGGCCTCCCAGGAGGGGACCTGGTCGGGGAGGTCCGCCGGATCGGGCGCCTCCGGGAAGAGCCCCCGGACCTTGCGAAAATCGGCCATGGTCTCGGCCAGCAGATCCCGGGCCGACACCCCGCGCTCCTGGAAATGGTCGCAGTAGCGCTGAAACCGGTCGACGGTCCGGGACATGGCGGCGCAGAGGTCCTCGGAGGGGGAGAGGTCTCCGTTCATCAGGTCCTCCAGGGCGTCCTCCATCTGGAGGGCGATGTGGCTCAGCCCGTGTATGCCGACCATGGCGGAGGCCCCCTTGATGGTGTGGACCATCCGGTGGGCCTCCTCCAGGGTGCCGCCGTCGGCGGACCCCGCCCGGAGGGCCGCGATCCCCTGGATCAACGGGGGGATGTAGGTCCGCACCTCCGCGATGTATCCGTGAATGATCTCGTCGCTGGACGATCTGGGCATGGAAACCCTCCTTGCCGCCTATTCGCTGGTGAACGCCGTCATCCGGGGGGAGGAAAGGAGCCCGGAGACGTCGAAGAGGTTCAGGAGCCGGGATTCCGGACCGGCCGGGGGCGGAATCACCTCGGTGATGAAGGGCAGCAGGGCGTGGGCGGGCTCCCCCTCCCGGTACGGGGGGCTCTGGAGGTTGGCCCCGGCCCGGTCGAGGTGGTAGAGGCCCATCACCCGGTCCACCACCAGACCCACCTTCATCTCGGGATTGTGGACCAGCACGGTCATCCGGCGGGCCGTGGCGCCGCGACGGGGGTCGGCGGACCCTTCGAGGCCGAAGAAGGCCCTCAGATCGACCATGGAGACGATCTCCCCCCGGAGGTTGCTGACCCCCAGGACCCAGGCCGGCAGGTTGGGCAGGGGGGTCACCGGCGGGGTCGCCCCGATCTCCAGGACGCTCGTCAGCGGGATGGCCAGGAGGATGTCGGCCAGCAGAAACCGGATGTAGGGCGTCAGATGGGAGGCCTCCTCGGCCGCGGGCGGGACGGTCGGCTCCGCCTCCGGTTTCGGGAGGGCCTCGCTCTCCTGGTCGATCCGGGCGATCAGGTCCCGGAGGGAGGGCGCCGGGGTCTCCGGGTCGGGAGCGCCGGTCCGGATCTCTTCGGCATCCGTCATAGGACCCCCGCCACGGCCCGGACCAGATCCTCGTCGGTGAAGGGCTTGGTCACGTAGGCGTCGGCCCCCTGCTTCTTTCCCCAGAACTTGTCGCTCTCCTGGCTCTTGCTGGTGAGCAGGACGACCTTGATGTCCTTGAGACCGGGGGAGTTCTTGATCCGCCGGCAGACCTGAAACCCGTTGAGCTTGGGCATGACCACATCGAGTACGATGACGGCGGGATGCTCCGACTCCGCCTTTTCGATGGCCTCCTCGCCGTCCACCGCCGTCACCACCTCGTACCCTTCGGCGATGAGGGGTTCGCTCGCGAGTTTCAGGTGGGTGGGACTGTCGTCCACCACCAGCAGCTTCGCCTTGCCCATGGTCGGTCCTCCTTGATGTCGCGCGGCGGTCGGCCGCGTGCCTTCGTTGTTCCGTTCGCCGCGATGCTTCACAGGTATTTCTCGATGGTCGTCACCAGCTTCTTGGGATCGAAGGGTTTGGTCAGGTAGGCCGTGGAGCCGGCCAGCTTCCCCTTCCATTTGCTGATCATCCCGTCCTTGCTGGTCAGCATGATCACGGGAATGTGTTTGAACACACTGTTGCCCTTGATGATCTCCAGAATCTTGTATCCGTCCATCTTCGGCAGGACGATGTCCAAAAGGATCAGGTCGGGCTTGTTGTCGTTGAGTTTGCTCAGCGCCTCCAGGCCGTCCCGGGCCTCGATGATCTCGTACCCCTTCTGGCCCAGGGTGATGGAGATCACCTTCCGGGTGGTGGGGCTGTCCTCCACCACCAGGATCCGCTTCTTCTCCCTCGCCTCCGGGGCCGGCCGCATCGGCTCCGGCTCCGGCTCGTGGACCGGCTCCACGGAGGCCATGTGCTTGAGCAGGATCCGGAGCTGGTCCGAGAAGACCGGCTTGTCCGGCGCCAGGTTGACGGTCTTGTGGAAGAGGTTGAGGGCCTCCTCCCAGTGGGCCAGGTTGAGATGGGCCAGGCTCAGGTAGTAGTAGGCGTTGACGTTGCGTTCCCGGCCGATCACCTTGGTGTACCGTTCGATGGCGCTCTCCAGGATCCCCCTGTCCGCGTCCCGGGGCAGGTAGAAGAGCCGGTCGTGGATGAAGAGGTGGGCGCGGCAGTTGGGGCATTGGGTCGCCTTCTGCTCCGCCGGGGTCCAGCAGAAGGGGCACCGCCGGATCGGCTCCTCCCGGATCGCCGCCTTGGCCCGGGCCAGCTTCTCGCGCTCCCGGGCGATCTCCGGATCCTTGGGGGCCAGCTTGGCGGCGTTGGACAGGGAGACCTCGACGGACTTCAGGGTGGTGACCAGCCGGGAGTACCAGAGCCACCCCTGGGGGTTCCTGGGGTTCTTCTTCAAAAAGGGGGCCAGCACCTTCTGGGCAGACTTGATATGGAGCCCCTGGGCCATCCGCATCGCCTTGTCCAGAGGGCTTTCCATGGACGGGGGAATGCTTTCGTCCTGCCGCTTGGAGGCCTCCAGCAGGATCTGCATGAGGGAGGACCGGATGGCCGGCCGCCGTCTCTGGATCGTCTGCATCTCGATCTCGGGGTCGTCCCAGCAGAGGATCTCGATGGCCGCCGCCTCCCCCTGATGCGCTTCGGTGTCGGCGTCGATGAGGTTGCCGCCGTCGATGTGCAGGTACCCCACCCGCCCCTTCGACTTGATCCGGAGGGTGGTGGTCTTCTGTTCCACCTCCACGGCCTGGAGGAAGTTGGCCAGGGTGAAGCCGTGGATGTACCCCTTGGAACGGTCGGTGAAGACGCTGGAGATCCGCTCCCGGAGTTCGGTGATCTCGAAGGGCTTCTCGATGTAGTGGCGGACCCCCCTTTCCTTGAGCTGGCGGGCGATTTCGGCGGATCCGAAGCCGGTCATGACGATGACGGGGATCCGCCGGTGGTTCCGGCTCATGTGGGTGAGCAGCTCGTACCCGTCCATGACGGGCATCTTGAGGTCGGTGACGACGAGGTCCACGGGCCGGGACCGGAGGATCTCGAGGGCCTCCTTGCCGTTGACGGCGGTCTCCACGGAGAACCCCTGGCCGTAGTCCCGCAGCGCCTCGCCGGCCAGGCGAAGGATCATCCGATCATCGTCAACAACAAGGATGGTTTTCACACCGATACGATTCCGCCAATGGTTTCCGGTGGTTGATGCTTCGGGAAGGCGGCGGGGGAACGTTGAATCCGGGTGGTTCGGACCACGCAACCCGGCCCCCGACTCCGGATCGAAGGAGGCGACACCCCTGATTAAGTCCTATTCTTATATAAATTGCAAGGAGCCGAGTCAAGAGAATTACCCAAAAAAATAGCCGATATACAGGGAGGTCTTCCGGTTCGGAGACCGGCCGGCGCCGGGTCGGGATCAGCCGGCCCGGACAAGGGGCGGAAGCGCCCGGTGGAGGGCGGCCGCGTGATCCGCCAGGTGGCGCCGGATCACGGGTTTCTCCGGAGCGCCGTCGGGATAGGCGTCGGCCAGGGCCGCACAGAGGTCGGCCAGGACCGGCGCGTCACACAGGGAGAGGTAGGCGGCAAAGCAGGCGTCAAGGCGGTCGGGCAGGGCCGGGACCGGTGGTTTCCGCCGGAGGGCCCCGAAGAACCCGGCAACGGCCGCGGCGGCGGCCGCCTCGTCGGCCCAGGCGATCTCCCCCACCCCGTCGGCCCGATCCAGGCGCATCCGGAGGGTGAGGCCCAGGAAGAACAGGAGCAGGGCCTGGAGGATGTCGGCCGGCTCCGGCTCCGGTTTCCGAGCCACCAGGGACCGGTACCCCCGTACGGTGATGAGCCGGACGTCGGTCCGGTCCTCCCGGTCCGGATCGACCCGGACCACGAAATCCCCGGCCCCGTGGTGCCACGGGTGGACCTGTTCGAAGGTCAGCGGATCATAAAGACGGGTGAGGATGGCGGCGGCTCGGCGGCGGAGGTCGAAGGCCCGTTCCGCCGACAGGGGGAGGCGGCGCTCCCCGTTCCAGACCAGAACCCGTTGCCCCCCGTCGGGGGCGGTTCCCAGATGAAACTCATGGAACCCTTCGAACCATTGGGCGAAGAAGATGTCGATCCGGCCCCCCGCCGGGGTCCGGGCCGATCCCCGGCCGTGGACCGCCGGCAACGGGGAAGGCGTGGCCGCGGCCCCCAGGCGCCGCAGAAGAGCGTACTCCCGGTCGAGCCCGTGTCGCCCCGCCTCGGAGACGGCCACGTTGGCGACCAGGGAGACCCGCCGGTCGCCGGCGTGGCCCACCACCCGGGCCGGATGGTACCAGGGGCCGTGCTTCTCGGAGAGGATCTCCACCCGGTCGAGGGCGTCCGCCGTCCAGCCGGCGCCGGGGTGTTCCCTTTGGAACGCCGACAGGATCGGAGCGAACCCCTGGGTTTCCAGGACCTCCCGGATCGCCTCGAAATAGGTTCCACGTGAAACCGATGGGCCGGCCCCGGAAACCGGGCCGCCGGCGTCCCCCCGGTCCATGGGGAGCGGCGCCTCCCAGGCCGGATCTCCGGGGCCCACGGGACGGTCCGGGGCGTAGAGGAAGCAGGCGGTCTCGGGCACGGCGGGGGACTACCGGAGCTTCTCGATTTCGTCGAGGATCTTCTGGGGGACGGCATACCCCAATTCCCGGGCCTTGTCGCAGTGCTCCACGGCCAGGTCGTTGTCGCCCCGCTCCAGGTAGGCGATGGCCAGGTTGTGGTGGGCCACCGCGAAGTCGGGCTCCAACTCCAGGACCTTCAGGTTCGTCTCGATGCTCTCGTCCACCATCCCCGTCATCAGATAGGCGTTGGCCAGGGTGGCATAGGCCTGGATGAACTTGGGGTTGTATCGGATCGCCTTGATCAGGGCCGGGATCGCCTCGTCGGCGTTCCCCCGCTGGAGGTGGACGAAGCCGATGTTGCCGTACCCCTCGGCGAATCCGGCCCGGGACTGGACCGCCATCTTGTTGAAGTGGAGACAGCCGTCCAGGTCCCCCTGCTGAAGGCGGATGCCGCCGAGCTGGACGTAGGCCTCGGCCAGGTTGGGGCTGCACTCCACGGCCCGGTGGAGTTCCTGTTCCGCCTCGGCGATCTTCCGCTGGCCCAGAAGCCCCAGGGCCAGGTTGTAGCGGGACGTCCCGCACTCGGGGTTGGAGGCCACCGCCTCCCGCTGCTGGGTGATATACTCTTCGACGTTCTTTGCTGTCGGCATGGTCCATCCTTATTTGTGAACAATGATTAGGGTTGCAAAAACTTCGGTTTGAAACTATACCTTGAATACAATCAATGCGCGGGGCCGTTCGGTCCGGCCTCCACCATCGGGTCTTAACGGGGTCGAACCGGCCACGGGCGCCCCGACGGGCGCGGTGCCGTTAATATAGCAAGTCATAACCAATTGTCAAAAGGGGGTATCATGCTCACAGGATGCTTTACCGCGATGGTGACACCGTTCTCCGGCGATGCCGTCGACCGGGAGGGCCTCGACAAGCTGGTGGCCTATCAGGTGGCCGGCGGCATCACCGGAATCCTCGCCGTGGGGACCACGGGGGAGAGCCCGTCTTTGTCCTGGGAGGAACACAACGCCGTGATCGAGGCCGTGGCCGAGGGGGTCAAGGGCAAGCGCGTCTGCATCGCCGGCACGGGAAGCAACAACACCAAGGAGGCCCTGGCCGCCACCTCCCACGCGGCCGGGCTCGGCGTGGAGGCCGTCCTGCTGGTGGACCCCTACTACAACGGCCCAAGCTCCCTGGAGATCCGGCGGGAATACATCGAGCCGGTGGCCCGCGCGTTCCCCGATACGGAGATCATCTCCTACGTGATCCCGGGCCGGACCGGCACCCAGCTGCTGCCCGAGGACCTGGCCCTCCTCAACGAGCGGTGCCCCAACGTCAACACCGTCAAGGAGGCGACCGGAAACATCGAGAACATGCGGCGCACCCGGACCTGCTGCGGGCCCGACTTCACCCTCCTGTCCGGGGACGACGCCATGACCTTCCCCATGATGACCGATTCGGCGGTGGCCGGCGGCGGGGTGATCTCCGTTTTATCCAACATCGTGCCGGGGGCCGTGGTCCGGATGGTCTCCCTGCTGGCCGACAAGAAGATCGACGAGGCCCGGCGGCTCAACGACGCCCTCATGCCCCTGTTCGGCCTGGTGAACGTCAAGACCACCGAGAAGACCCCCCACGGGGAGGTGGTCTGCCGGGCCCGGAACCCCCTGGCCGCCAAGACCCTCATGGCGATCCTCGGCATGCCCGCCGGCGGATGCCGCCGGCCCATCGGACGTCTCACCCGTAACGGCCTCGACAAGGTCCTCGACGCGGCCCGGACCGTCTGGCGGAACAACCCCGAGATCCTCAAGCCGGTGGCCGAATTCTTCGATGTGGACGTCGAGGAGCGGTTGGAGAGGCGCGACGCCTGGGACGGGCTCTGCTACCCCGACTACTGAAGCATTACAGATGTAAAAAACGGGCATCCCCGTCCGGGGATGCCCGTCTCACCTCCGCCTTTGCCGGGTTCGGTGGAAATCCCCCGCCGCCCTACGCCTCCTTGCGGTGCGCCTCGCCGGCCCCCCCGACGTCGGGCCGGTTCTCCTGGAACAACACCCCCTTGAGCCATCGCAGCCCGAACTTGAGCAGCTCGATCTCGTCGTCGCGGATCCGTTTTACCGTCTCCGGATCCACCTCCACCCGCTCCAGAAAAGGGCTCTCGAAGACGAAGCGGCGGAACCGGTCGATGTCGTAGCTGGCCATGAAGAAGAGCTGTTTGCTCTTTTCCGTCAGCTTGATGTTGGGGGGAAAGGAGCGCTTGCGCACCACCAGATCGGTCCACTCGGCGTTGATCTCGTCGTGGATGTCGACCCCCTGGTCCTTCCGCCACTCCCGCATGGTCCACTCGTCCGCCTCCTCGAACCCCTTGCAGTGGGGTTCATTGACGAAGAAGTAGAATCCCTCGTCGTCCGCCCCCTCCTTGTGGCTCAGGGAGGCGACCCCCACCGGGTAGTACCGGCACGTGGTGGGCCGGTCCCGGTAGACGATGCAGCCGTCGTCCCGGACAAAGGGGCACGACTCCCGTTCGTCGTCCAGAAGCCTCAGCGTAACCACCGGCAGGTCGGTCTTCTCCAGCAGCTCCGGCTTGGTGTAGACGGTGAGAAACTCCTCCGAGGAGATGCCCATCCGGTTCTTGAGCCGGATGATGTCATAGGGGGTCAGGATGATGTTGATGCCCCGGCAGCACTGGGTGAAGCAGCTCACCCCGGGGTGGCATTTGAATTGAAACCGGCTGTCGGGTCCCAGCCGGACCGGTTCGATATTGGCCATGGTGTCTGAAAGCGACATGTTCTGTTTTCCTTTCCAAATCAAAAAATTCTGACCCTTTGTGAAGGAAATCCCAGGGGATGTCAACCCCCTTCCTTCCCCCCGGACATCCCGCCGGGGCGCGGGGGGCGAAGGCCGCCAAGGCCTTCGGACCCCCAGGGTTTTGGAAACCGCGTGGGTCCCCTCCCCGCCGTCCCGCGGCCGGAATGCCAGGTTGATGCTTGTGTTCCCGGAACCATATGGTATAGAAGGGACGGTTTTCGGATTCATCGAAAGGAAGGGACCCATGATCGCACTGCTCGACTACGGCGCCGGCAACGTCCGCAGCGTCATCAACGCCATCGAAAAACTGGGGGAGCGCATCGAGATCGTCCGGGACGGGGACGACATTCTCGCCGCCGAAAAACTGATCTTTCCGGGGGTGGGGGCCTTCGGCGCCATGATGGAGATCCTCCGCGACAAGGGGTTCGTGGAACCCCTGTCGGCCTACCTGGCCCAGGACCGCCCCTTTTTGGGGATCTGCCTGGGGCTCCACGCCCTGTTCGAGGGGAGCGAGGAGGCGCCCGGGGTCCCGGGCCTCGGGTTCCTCCGGGGGACGGTGAAGCGGTTCACCACCGATCTGTCGGTGCCCCACATCGGCTGGAACGGTCTCAACGTCAAGAAGCCCTCCCGGATCTTCGCCGGCATGTCCGGGGAGGAGAAGTTCTACTTCGTCCACTCCTTCCACGCGGCCCCGGCCGACGACGGGGCGGTCCTCGCCACCACCGATTACGGGTACCCTTTCGTGAGCGGGATCGAGCGGGGCAACGTCACCGCCATCCAGTTCCACCCGGAAAAGAGCGGCCCCGCCGGCCTCAACCTGCTGAAGAACTTCCTGGAGGACCGGGGAACCCCGGTCCGGCCCCGGCGGGCGTCGGAGACCACCATCCTGGCCAAGCGGATCATCGCCTGCCTCGACGTCCGGGCCAACGACCAGGGCGATCTGGTGGTCACAAAAGGGGACCAGTACGATGTCCGGGAGAAGGTCGACGACCGCCGGGTCCGGAACCTGGGCCGGCCGGTGGACCTGGCCGCCCGGTACTACGAGGAAGGGGCCGACGAGATCACGTTCCTCAACATCACCGGCTTCCGGGACTTCCCCCTGTCGGACATGCCCATGCTCGACGTTCTCAGGGAGACCTCCAAAAAGGTCTTCGTCCCCCTCACCATCGGCGGCGGGATCCGGGCGTTCACCGACGCCGACGGACGGCGGTACACCGCCCTGGAGGTGGCCGCCGAATACTTCCGGTCCGGGGCCGACAAGGTCTCCATCGGCTCCGACGCCGTTTACATCGTGGAGGCGTTCCTGGATTCGGGCCGGAAGACGGGGAAGAGCGCCATCGAGGAGATCTCCCGGGTCTACGGCAACCAGGCGGTGGTGATCTCGGTGGATCCCCGGCGGGTCTACGTGGACAGGCCGGAGGCCGTCCGCCATCCGGTGATCGAGACGGCCTTCCCCGGACCCGACGGCGAGCGATACTGCTGGTACCAGTGCACGGTCCAGGGGGGCCGGGAGGGCCGGGACCTGGACGCGGTGACCCTGGCCCGGGTCTGCGAGGAGCTGGGGGCCGGGGAGATCCTGCTCAACTGCATCGACCGGGACGGCACCAACATGGGCTTCGACCTGGAGCTGATCAACGCCGTCAAGGGGGCGGTGACCATCCCGGTGATCGCCTCCAGCGGCGCCGGATCCGTTTCGCACTTCCACGAGGTCTTCACCCGAACCGGAGCGGAATCGGCCCTGGCCGCCGGCATCTTCCACCGCCGGGAGGTCCCCATCGGGGCGGTGAAGGGGTATTTGGCGGGAAAAGTGGAGGTGCGGCCCTGATTCGGTCTATCGGCTCAAGGGGTAACGCCGCTTGATCATCGGTTTTGATATGCCGTAAGAAAATCTCGCTTTCCGTGGATGATGGTTGGGCGTCGACCACCTCACCATGTTTCGATTTCACTCAGCAGCGCTTCGGTGGTCGTCACCTCCCCCCGATTCGCCGCTTCCCTCCCTTTTCTTATTTTATCGATCACATAGAGGCGGTACATGATCTCGTCAATGTCGACCGATTCCCCCATTTTCGATATCGCATCGATGGCCTCTTGCTTTGCCGTCGCCATTTCCCGGACTCCTTGATCATCGGTTTTTTCCATCATACGAGAGCATCATAAATCCGATTTCCGTTTCCATCAACTCCGAACCGCCCGCCCCCTCGATTCTTTTCTTGCCATCGGAACGCCCACCTTGGGGAGTCTCGTCGATGATCAGGAATTCATTGCGGATGTCGCGGTAATGGAGAAACAGCGTCAAGCGCTCTTCAAAATCACCGTTGCGGTATTCGTCGAGAATGGCATTTTTGCTTCTCATTTGTCCTCCTTTTCCAACTCCGTGATCCTGAAATATTCCGGTACGCCTGGGATGACGGAATAGTTTTTCACCATGGGCCGATACCCCTCGACGTTGATGGACAGACGATAATCCCCGGCGGGCAATCCAAAGAAGCCAAAGCAGGTGTTCTGGCAGAAATCGGATCGGGAGATGAGGAGATCATAATAGTTGACGTCATTCCCCTTTCTTTGTTGAACCACCCGATGAATCCCGTTGCCGTCCAACGTGATCGACTCGATATCCATCTGTGCATCGATCGCTCGATAGGTGTAATCGGGCTTCCCGGCAAACCGATCCTCCGGAGCCAGGGAAGCGGTCAAGCATCCGCGAATCACGCCGTCCGGCGTGAAGGTGAAATCCAGCTCCTTTGTTCGATTGCTCTCAACGGAAACAGGCACGTTGATTTCAGTCGGTGCCGCGGCCATGGTAACCATGCTCGCCGAATAATCCCCCGGGGGAAACGGGCCGAGAATTCCGCCGTTCTCCACGTCATTGAGGAAGGCGACGGCTTCCGTGTTCCCTCGATCGACGGGGCGAAGGATGAGCTTGGGCATGGGCCTTGCGCCGTCGAAGTCCTCGTCATGGACAAAGCGAACCCTGATGTATCCTCCGGATTGTCGCTGTGAGGTTCGCTTTTCTTCATAGAAGCCACCGAGAATCGCCTTATATTGCTCCACCGCCTCCCGGCTGAAGATGATGCTCGCATGATCCTCATTGAATGCGTAGTTCATCTCGGCTTCAGCTTGAGGTCTATGGTCCAGGAGGCTGGACATGGCAATGGTTCCGTCGTTGTTGGATCGAAACGGGTTGCGGCTCCCCCTGTGGCCGTAGAACATATAAAAGCGGATATTTTCCGGCATTTTCGTCCTGTACAGGGATCTGATGAAGTCGCCCTCCGGCTGCATATCGATCCAACTCGGAATGACCGCCGGAGATTGGGAGACGCCGTATTCGGCCATCTTGTCGCCGCCCCATGGCGTGGCCAGGGAAACAAAGAGCTTCACGTAGGGGAACCGCCAGCCGTGATTGACGATAAAGGCCCTGGCCACCAGCCCTCCCATGCTGTGGGCCGTGAAATAGATCTCATTGAATCGATATTGGTTCCGGAGGTTCGATAGCTTCCAGTACAACAGGTAGGCCATGCTATCGAGACGGGCGCCGGTGGGATAATAGAAAAACCACGGTTGGAAGCGGGTCCGATCGATATGATCGACAAAATACCGCCAGCCGCTGGGCGTTCCGCCGGCGCCGTGGATGAAAAGAATGGGAATTTTTTTGGGATCATACGCTTCCAAAAAATAGATGTTTCCGCCGAATTCCCTGAAAAACGTCATCGGCTCCCAGAAGCCCTTTGCGCCGTTTTCCCCGGAGAAGCGCTCGTCATCCAGATCCGTAATGTCTCCCGCCTGGCGGCTGTGGAGGATTGGGGGCGCCACCGGAGCGATTTTTGACCCATGGTCCATCACGATCCGGCCGCCCGTTTCCGGAATCCCGAAATCGATGTCGGAGACAACGCCGACAGCCGGTGCCCGGACGATTTTTGGATCCCCGTATTGTCCGGCCGGCTCGCCCGCTTCATAGATCAGGTTGCTGTTTCGATCCCGGAACGCGAAGACATAATACTGTCCCCGAGCCACCATGAGTTCATACTCACCGGAATGATGGAGAACGGTATAATGAGCGATCCTTTTTCCTTCGTCCGCCGAGCAGGCGGCCACGATAATCGGGCCGTCTCCCGAAGCCTTTGCATCGATCCGCCCGACGATCACCGTGGACGCCAGGCTTCTTGTGACGTCTTTTTTCAGTTTTACCAATGTGCAGCCGGTGATCAAATAACAGAACACCAACACAGCGATGCCACATTTTCGGAGAGTCGGCATGTAGGGTGCCTTCCAGTGTGTTTACAGGTCAAAGGAGGAGAAAGAGGCGTTTCGGCACTCTTGCCTAGCCGTCTTTCAGATCTGTAAAATACCTTTTCAGGGTATATGTTCCGCGCTCCGGCGCCATCATGTCGATGGCCATGACGGTCAGAAAAAACTCGATCGGCCCATAGGTTCTCGGCCCGGTGAAGGTTCGCGCCAGCGCCAGGATCAAAACCCTTATCCAATCTGGAATCCGCACGATTTTGGGCCGGGCTCCGAGGACTTGAAAGGCGGTTTCCGCGATCTCGTTCTGCGTGAGGGTTTGCGGCCCGCCCGCCCTGATTTCCCGATCCGGCTTATCAATGGCGTCCACGCAGAGGGCCGCCAGATCCCCGCCATGAATCGGATTGGCTCTTGCGTTCCCGTCGCCGAACACATACGCCCGCCCCTTTTTGGCCATCTGGTAATATGCCGTCATATCCGAGAAAAAGCCGTTTGGGCGAATGATGCAATAGTCCATCCCCGATTCTTTCAATCCGTCGACAAACCGCTCCTTTGCCTCGCAGATCTTCAAATGCCTCAACCTTTCTCCGTTCAATACCGACACATAGACAAACTTCTTCACCCCGCTGGCGAGCGCCTCGTGCAAGAGATTCATATTGGCCTGATAGTCGACATCCATGTAGGTGAAGCCGTCTTTCTGCCGGGTGATGCCGACGGTTGAAACGACGACGTCAATTTGGCCGCAACAGCCCGATATCGTTTCAGGCCGCATCAGCTCCCCGTCCACCGCATCGACGACGTCGATGCCCTTGGCGACCAGACGCGCCCGATCGCGAACGAGCGCTCTGACGCAATAGCCTCTTTCATGAAGCTCTTTGGCGATGTAACCGCCCAGAAAGCCCGTGGATCCAGCCAGAAGCACATTTTTCATTATCGATCCCCCCATTGTCGCGTTTCAGCAGGTTCCGTCCTTCGGGGCCGTGGAACTTGCGGGTTCCGTGGCAACATCTCCGATGCGGCTGTAGATGAATTGATCCAGGATTTTACCATCCTTGAAAACGCTGGAACGAAGGACGCCCTCACGGGTGAAGCCCGCCCTTTCAAGAACTTGATGCGAAGCTGTATTGGTGGCGTACGGCTCCGCCGAAATCCTGTGCAGTCTCAGATTTTGAAAGGCCCACGTTGTCAGAAATTGAACCGCGTGGGTCATGATGCCTTTTCCCAAATACGGCTCGGCGAGCCAGTACCCCATTTCCGCTGTATAACGATGCACATCCTTCCCGACCATCAGCCCGATGCCGCCGATCGCCTCCGATTCGGTTGCTATCGCAAACATGGTGACAGGGTCTGCTTCAGCGA
>CAYSLC010000042.1:0-29345 GCA_964431545.1 uncultured Desulfobacteraceae bacterium
AGCCTGGATCGTGTGGGAGACGTGCACCGCGCGCGTGGAGATTTGGTCAAGGCGCTGAGTTCGTATGAGGAGAGCCTTGAAGTCAGACGCGGTCTGTTGTCTCGGGACCCGGATCGAACGGAATGGCGATATGATTTGGCGGTTTCGTATTACAGACTGGGGCAGACCCGGGAGAATGCCTCGAAACCGGACGAGGCGTTGAATCAATACAGGATGGCCCTGACCCAACTGGAACCTTTGGTTCGCGACCACCCGGATGTGGCGGATTGGAAACGCGCGTTTACCATATGCACCGATGCCGTCCAACGCCTCGAGGTGGAGGAAACCGGTGAGTAGACGGTTCATTTCAAGAACAGAAATTCGCATCCCAACCGAGGAAGAATGCGCCGACCTCATCCACCAGATGGCGATGCTCGAGCACATCATCGACCACTCCCGTCTCGTCTGCCGGGTGGCCCTGATCCTCACCGACCATCTCCGGGCCCTGCGCCACGATCTGGACCGGGACCTGGTCCTAGCATCGGCTCTCCTTCACGACATCACCAAGACCCGGAGCTTCACCACGGGGGAGAACCATGCGCGGAGCGGTGGGGAGTACCTGCGGGACCTGGGCTATCCCGAAGTGGGGGAGATCGTGGGCCAGCACGTGTGTCTCCATTGTTTCGAGCCCTCGGGCCCCCCCACCGAGGCGGAGATCGTCAACTACGCGGACAAGCGGGTGATCCACGACCGGCTGGCCTCCCTGGCCGACCGGATGGCCTACATCCTGGAGCGGTACGGCACCGACCCGGACCGGCGGCGGCGGATCCGGTGGCTCTGGGACGAGACCGTCCGGATCGAGTCGAAGCTCTTCCGGGATCTCTCCTTCGCGCCGGAGGCCATCGGGGGGTTTCTCGAAGAGAAAGGTTCCGGGGAGGAGTGACGGGCCGCCCTTCCGGGTGACCCCCGAACAAGCCGGCGGGATCGTCCGACCCGCCGGAAGCGTCAGGACGCCTCGGCGGTCTTGGAGTTGAGCAGCTCCTGGGCCTTTTTGTGCCCCAGGTAGCACGCCTCCTTCAGGTCGGCCTCGGCCTGCTTGTGGTTTCCCATCTTGTTGTAGGCGATGGCCCGGTTGTAGTAGGCGATGGCGTAGTTGGGCTTCAGGTCGATGGCGCTGTCGAAGACCTTGACCGCCTCCTCGTAGTTGCCCGCCACAAAGAGCGCCTTGCCCTTTTCCACCCGGTCCAGGGCCACGGTGCCGTGGGTGGGGGTCTTGGGGATGCTCTTGAACTCGTAGCCGCAGTGCTTGCAGACCCGGGCCTTGACCAGGACCCGCTCCGCGCACCGGGGGCAGGTCTTCATGCTCTCCAGGACCGACTGGGCCACCCGCTCCCGGATCTTCTTGTTCACCGTCACCTCGTATTTTTCGAGGATCCGCTGCATGAAAAGCGCGAAGGGCTTCTCGTCCACCTCGTAGATCTCGATCTGGTGGTCGATCTCCTGCTGGACGATCTGCTGGTTCTCCTGGTAGTCGGGCAGGATCAGGGAGAAGTCGGCCAGAAGCTCGATGATCTGGCCGTACTTGTCGAGCTGGAGGTTCTGGATCGCCGCCGAGGCCCCGACCTCGTTTTTGATGTTTTCGATCTTGAAATAGTCCAGGGCGTTCTTGATGAGGGTCTGGGTCCCGTTCCGGATCGTCTTCTCCAGCGTGGTGGTATCGTGCTCCTTTTTGAGCCGCCGGATCTTCTTTTCGTACTTCTCCTTGAGCCCGTGCATCTTCTCGTCGTACTCCTGCTCCACCCACCGTTTGGTCAGGATGAAGGTGATCAGCAAAGAGAAGATCGAGGATAGGATGGTGGAAATGAAGGAGACGCTCCGATTGGGGATCTGGAACGGCAGGTAGGCGGACAGGCCCACGGCCACGGATCCCAGAGCGATCATGCTGATATAGAAGTTCATGGAAACACCTCCCCAAGCGTTGGGAGGATTCTAAAAGATTATAATTTGGGTTGCAACAGTTTTTATCGGGTTTTTATTCGGTTACGGACGGTCCCGGGAGGGCCGCCGGCAGGGCGCCCGCCCCCCGCGGCGTCAGGACTCCCGGGGCCTGGGAAGGACGAGGTTGAGAAGGACCCCCAGGATGCCGGCCAGCCCGATGCCCTGGATGGTGAACTCCCCGGCGGAAAAGGACATCCCCCCGATGCCGAAGACCAGGATCAGGCCCACGATGGCCAGGTTCCGGGGGTTCATCAGGTCCTCCCCGGCCTTCACCAGGGTGTTGAGCCCCACCACCATGATGGCCCCGAAGAGCAGCAGCATGATCCCCCCCATCACCGGGGTGGGGATGGTCTGGAGCAGGGCCCCCATCTTCTCCACGAAGGCCAGCGCCATGGCGAAGACCGCCGCCCAGGTCATGACCACGGGGTTGAAGACCTTGATCAGGGCCACCGCGCCGGTGACCTCCGAGTAGGTGGTGTTGGGCGGCCCTCCGAGGAACGACGCCAGGGCCGTGGCCACCCCGTCGCCCATCATGGTCCGGTGGACCCCCGGATCCTCCAGGTAGTTCTTTCCGGTGATGGAGCCGATGGCCAGGACATCCCCGAAGTGTTCGATGGCCGGGGCGATGGCCACCGGCATGATGAAGAGGACCGCCTGGAGGTTCCACTCGGGCAGGACGAACTTGGGCAGGGCGATCCACGCCGCCTCCCCCACGCCCGAGAAGTCGATCAGGCCGAAGGGGATCGCGATGATGTACCCCGCCAGGATGCCCATCAGGATGGGGATCAGCCGGAGAAAACCACGGCCCAGGAGGCTCGCCAGGACGGTGGTGGCCAACGCCGCCATGGAGATGACCATGGCGTTGACTTCCGGCACCAGGACGGCGGAGCCGTCCCCGGTCTTTCCCATGGCCAGGTTGACGGCCACCGGGGCGAGGATCAGGCCGATGACCATGATCACCGGGCCGGTGACCACCGGGGGGAGGACCCGGATCACCATCTCCGGCCCCCGCCACCGGATCAAAAGGCTCAACAGGATGTAGACCGCCCCCGCGGCCGCCAGGCCGCAGAGGGTCCCCGGGATGCCCCATTTCTCGACGCCGTAGATGATGGGCGCGATGAAGGCGAAGGAGGAGGCCAGAAAGACGGGTACCTTCCGCCGGGTGATCGCCTGGAAGGCCAGGGTTCCGGCGCCGGCGGTGAACAGGGCCACGTTGGGATCGAGACCCGTGAGCAGAGGCACCAGAACCAGGGCGCCGAAGGCCACGAAGAGCATCTGAGCCCCCACGAGGCTCTGTCCGATGGAGAACGCGCGGTGGGTGGAAGGGGAGGGGTCGGGGGGGACGGTCTCGGCCATGCCGCTCCTTTCTGTCGGTTTGGGATTCCTCTCGGCGGGCGCCTACTTGGTTCCGAAGATCTTGTCCCCGGCATCGCCCAGGCCGGGGAGGATGTATCCGATCTCGTTGAGCTTCTCATCCACGGCGGCCACATAGACCTCCACGTCCGGATGGGTCTTCTCCAGCCGGTCGATCCCCTCCGGGGCCGCCACCAGAAAGAGCCCCTTGATGACCCGGCAGCCGGCGGCCTTGAGCAGATCGATGGTGGCCATGAGGGTCCCGCCGGTGGCCAGCATGGGGTCGAGGATCAGGGCGATCCGTTCCTCCATGTTGCCGGTCATCTTGACGTAGTACTCCACCGGTTCCAGGGTCTTTTCGTTCCGGTAGAGGCCCACCACGCTCACCTTGGCCGAGGGGATCAGGTCGAGAACCCCGTTCATCATCCCCAGGCCGGCCCGGAGGATGGGGACCACCGTGATCTTTTTGCCCTTGATCCGCGACACCTCGACGGGTCCGGCCCACCCCTCCACGGTCCGATGCTCCACCGCCAGGTCCTCGGTGGCCTCGTAGGTGAGGAGCCGGGCGAGTTCCGAGGCGAGTTCCCGAAAATCCTTGGTGGAGATGTCCTTCTTGCGCATGAGCCCCAGTTTGTGCTGGATGAGCGGATGTTTGGCGACGTGTACGGGCAAGGCGGTCTCCTTTTGCGGGCGGTCGGTGTCGTGGACGCGGGCCTGTTGGGACGGGATCTAGAAATATCCCAGGGGCCGGAGAAAGGTGTAATTGACGGGGCCCATGATCAGCTTCTGGTAGGCGGCGTCGGCGTTGCCCCCGTACCTCGAAAAGGGGTAGGAGAGGGCGAAGATGGTCGACCCGAGGATGGTGGCCACGATGCCGAAGGGTCGGATCAGCAGAAAATCGAAAGCCATGGCCCCGGCGGGGCCCTCCTTTTCCTCCTCCCGGCTCTCCCCGAAGTCCTGGGCCAGGGCGGGGACCACGGGCGCCAAGGCCAGGGCGGCCGTCAGGAAAATGACGAAGATGGTCCGGAAATTGCGATGCATGGCTGCCTCCTTGTTCGCGGCAAAGCCTCCCCGGGGGCGGCGCCCCGGGCGGCTTCCGCAGTCTGAGGATATTGACAGGCGGTACCTATGCTTCTAAGTAAGAGATGGTGGTTTTCGTGTCAAGGAAAAAGCGTCTCCCCCGATCCGGCCCGAAAGGGCTTTCCCCTGGAGGATCCATCATCGCGTTTGACCATATCGAAGTGGCTGTGGCCCTGCCCGTGGATCGAACCTTCACCTACGGCGTTCCGGAGATCCTCTCCGCGGACGTGGCCGTGGGCAAGCGGGTCTGGGTCCCCTTCCGGAACCGGCGGGTCGCCGGCTACGTCCTCGGTCCGGGTCGGGCCGAAGGCGGTTTCCGGCTCCTGGACGTGCTGGATGTCCTGGATGACACCCCCCTTTTCCCCCCGGAGATGGTCGACTTCTTCCGGTGGGTCGCCGACTATTATATCCACCCCCTGGGGATGGCGATCCACGGGGCCCTGCCCAAGGGGCTCAACCCCGTGGAGACGCGGACGGCCGCCGTCACCGAAACCGGGAGGGCCGCCCTCGCCCGGGAGACGCTCACCCCCCTCCAGGCGCGTCTTCTCGGACGCCTCCGCCGGGGGCCGCTCCGGCTGCGGTCCCTGAAACGGGAATTCGGGGAGGGGGTCCCGCTGTCGCTGATCCGCCGTCTCGAAGAGAAAGGATGGGTGAAGACCGGCCGGGAGACCCGGCCGGGGTCCATCGGCGCCAAAACCGAGCGGTGGGTCACCTGGACCGGGGGAGGCCTTCCCCGGGAGGAACTCTCACCGGCCCGCCGGCGGATCCTGGCGGCCGTGGAGGCCCGGGGCGCCGTGCCGGCGCGGGCGTTGAAGGCCGAGGCCAAATCGGCCCCCGCCCTGGTCCGCCTCCTCGCCCAGGCCGGCTACCTGGCCGTCACCGAGAGGCGGGTCCACCGGGACCCCTTCGGCGAGCTGATCCGCGCGGATGTGCCGCCCGAACTGACGCGCCGTCAGGAAAAGGTGGTGGCCGAAGTGGCCGGGGCGCTCTCCGGCGGCTTCTCCGCCCACCTCCTGGTGGGGGTGACGGGCAGCGGAAAGACCGAGGTCTACATGCGCCTTTCCGCCATCACCCTGGAGATGGGCCGCGCCGTGCTGGTCCTGGTGCCGGAGATCGCCCTGATCACCCAGATGGAGCGGCGGTTCAGGGCCCGGTTCGGCGAGCGGGTGGCGGTGCTCCACAGCGGCCTGTCGGCCGGGCAGCGGTACGACCAGTGGGGCCGGATCGCCGAAGGGGCGGTCCCCATCGCCATCGGGGTGCGGTCCGCCGTCTTCGCCCCCCTCTCCCGGCCGGGCCTCATCATCGTGGACGAGGAGCACGATGCCTCCTACAAACAGGAAGGGGACCTGTTCTACAACGCCCGGGACCTGGCCGTGGTCCGGGCCCAGAAGGCCGCCTGTCCGGTGCTGCTCGGCTCCGCCACGCCGTCGGTGCAGTCCTATTACAACGTCACCACCGGCAAGTTCAACGGGCTCGCCCTCGACCGCCGGGTGGCACAGCGGCCCCTGCCGGAGATCGATGTGGTGGATCTCCGGAAAACCCGGGACAACCGGGGGGCCCGCCGGTACATCACCGAGACCCTCCAGGAGGCGATGGGCGAGGCCCTGTCCCGGGGGGAGCAGGTCCTTCTGTTTCTGAACCGGCGGGGGTTCGCCAACCTCCCGGTCTGCGCCGCCTGCGGGGAGTCCCTCCGATGCGCCCATTGCGACATCACCCTCACCTTCCACCAGCGGGTCAACGCCTACAAATGTCACTACTGCGGTTTCTCCCGGCCCTCCGCCGGCGGGTGCGGCATCTGCGGTTCCGATAAGATCAAGCTTCTGGGATTCGGCACGGAGAAGGTGGAGGGGGCGGCGTCCGCCCTCTTTCCCGAGGCCCGGACGGCCCGCATGGATCGGGACACCACGACGCGGAAGGGGTCGATCCTCAAGCTCCTCCAGGGGGTGCGGACCGGCGAGATCGACGTGCTGGTGGGCACCCAGATGGTGGCCAAGGGGCACGATTTCCCCAACATCACCCTGGTGGGGATCATCTGCGCCGATCTCTCCCTGAGCTTTCCCGATTTCCGGGCCGGGGAGCGGACCTTCCAGCTCCTGGCCCAGGTGGCCGGACGGGCCGGCCGGGGTGACGCCCCGGGCCGGGTGATCCTCCAGACCTTCAACCCGAACCATTTCAGCATCGTCACCGCCAGGCACCAGGACTTCAAAAGCTTCTTCGATCGGGAGATCGGGTTCCGCCGGGCCCTGGCGTATCCCCCCTTCTCCCGGCTGATCCAGTTCAAGATCCGGGGCCGGGATCCCGAGACGACCCGGGACGTGGCCCGGGAGCTGGGGGAGCGGTGTCATGGGCTGAGACGGGCGGAGGACCGGGCCTTCCATGGACTGACGGTCCTCGGCCCCATCGAGGCGGCCCTGGCCAAGGTGGCGGACCACTACCGGTGGCAGATCCTTTTGAAGGGGCGGGGCTCCGGCCCCCTGCACCGGTTCGTCCGGCGGCTGATGGCCGACAACCCGGCGTTGTTCGGCCATCGCCGGGTGACGGTTTCGGTGGACGTGGACCCCTTTTTCATGTTCTAGGGGGACGGGCGGGGGGCACCGGGCCCCCTTCCCGGCTCGGACCCCATCAGAAGAAAGAACAGGATCGACCCATGCCGTCTCGAGTTCTCTCCATCTTTTTTCTGGCATTGACGGTGCTCCATGTGATGATCCCGGCGGGGCCGGCCCGCGGCCAGGGGCCCTCTCCGGACAAGGCCCCCAGCCGGACCGACGCCGTCGATTTCGACACCCTGCACGAGACCATCCGTTCCACCATCCTGGCGGAGCGGGAGACGGTGGCCCAGTTCGAACGGCAGCTGGAGCGGCTCCGGGAGGCCGACAGGGACCTGGCGAACGAGATCAACGCCTACACCCTCCAGCTCTCCGGCAACGTCAACCTCATCGCCTCCCCGGATGGACGGGCCGAGGAACTCGACCGGGCCTTTGCATCCCACCAGGCGACACTCGGCCGTCTCGACGGCCGTCTGGAAGAGCTTCTGGAGCGGCGGGAAGCGGTGCGCCGGTCCCTGGCCCGGGCCGAGGACCAGTTCGCCCTCAACCAGCGGCAGCTGCTGGAAATCCACACCGAAGGGTCGGACACGGCCAGGACCCAGTCCCTGGTGGAGGAATACCAGCGGCTGATCCGGCTGCTCTCGGCCAAGATCTCCCACCTGGAGGCGATGGCGGTTATCCACGACAGACAGATCGAACAGCTCGGCGACGTGAGAAAGGACTTCGCGGAATTTTCCGAAACCCTGGAGGAGGTTCTCCGGACCCGTCGGAGCGAGGCCCTTTTTCAACGGCGGGGGGTGCCGTTTCTCCTCCTCCGGTGGCAGGGGGTGGCAAAGGAGATCGAAACCCTGGCGAGCCGGATCCGGGGACTCCCCACGGCGTCGTTCTGGGCGGCCGAGTGCCAGGCCGTGGGGGAGCCCAATTTCGCCCTGTTCTTCTCGGCTCTTCTCCTGTTCGCCCTCCTGGAGGCCTTCCTCTTGCGCATCCGTCGCTACTGCAGGCGGACGGCGGAAGAAAAGGACCTGGCCCGGCGCTACCCATGGCGCCACTTCAGCCTCATGCTCTTCCAGCGTTCCCTGCCCCTTTTAGGGGGTGTCCTCTTCGCCATCCTCTACGCCCGGACCCGAGGGTTCACCGACACCCTGCCGGCGGTCCAGGCCGTGGTCCGGTGCCTGATCATCTGGCTCTTCACCCGGTGGTGGCTCGATCTCCTCTCCCTCGGCAACGAGCTTTCGGCCGAAAAGATCCCGCCGATCCTCGTCTTCCGCCTCCGGGTGGGAATCTTTGTCGTCCGGTACCACGCCCTGGTCTACGTGGCCCTCTCCTGGCTGTTGGGGACCGCCTCCATCCTGCTGCTGATCCTGCGGGCCCTCTTCTACATCTCCGTGATCCTCTGGGCGGTATGGTTCTGGCAGCCCTTCAAACGGATCGATGCCGACGGACGGGAGATCGCCGGCCGGTTTTACGGGCTCTGGCGGAGATTGGGCCGGGGGGGCGCCGCTCTGCCCGCATCCCGAAGGACGGCGGCGGCCAAGATGATCCTCGTCGTGCTGGGGAACGGGATCATCGGGGGCGGGATCATCCTGGAGTTCATCGGGTACGGCCCTTTGGCCCTCTATTGGTTCGTCTCCTGGGGATGGACCTCCGTGGTGCTCCTGTGGGCGGCGCTGCTCTTTCTGGTGATCCGGGAGTGGCGGAACCGGTTCCGGCGGACCGCCGAGTCCCGGCCCGAGGAGGTCAAGAAGCCGGCCGATCCCCTCCGGTGGCTCTTGATCCAGTTGAGCTGGATCCTCTGGCTGGGAGCCTTGGTGATCTTTCTGATCATGGCCTGGGGCGGTCGGGAGGGATTGATCCTCGACCTGGCCCGGATGCTCCACCGGCCCTTTCCCGTGGGGGGAATGAACCTCAACCTGATGGCCTTCTTCTACGCCCTGGTGGCCCTTTTGGTCACCCACGCCGCCACTCGTGTCTGGAAGAACACCCTCGCCCAGCGGATCTTCGAGGACAGCGGCTTCGAGGCGGGGCTCAAGAATTCCATCATCGTCATCGTGATCTACCTGTTCTGGGGCGTGGGGATCATCCTGGGGCTGAACATCATCGGGGTGAGCGCCACATCGATCACCGTGGCCTTCGGGGCCCTGGGCATCGGCCTCGGGTTCGGCCTCCAGAACATCTTCAGCAACTTCGTCAGCGGGATCATCCTGCTTTTCGAGCGGCCCATCCAGGTGGGGGATGCCGTGGAGGTCAACGGCGTCTGGGGGGAGGTGAGGAAGATCAACGTCCGGTCCACCGTGGTCCAGACCTACGACAACGCCTCCCTCATCATCCCCAACGCCGATTTCATCAGCAGCCAGGTGACCAACTGGAGCTTCAAGGACCCCCGGGTCCGGCGGATCATCCGGGTCGGGGTGGCCTACGGGTCGGATGTGGAGAAGGTCCGGGAGATCCTTCTGGAGGTGGCCGGCGCCTCGGACCGGGTCCTCAAGTACCCCCGGCCCTATGTCCTGTTCACCGATTTCGGGGAGAGTTCCCTCGACTTCCAGCTCCGGTTCTGGAGCGACGTGGATTCCTTCATCCACGTGGAGACGGAACTCCGGTTCGCCATCGACCGCCGGTTCCGGGAGGAGGGCGTCGAGATCCCCTTCCCCCAGCGGGATGTCCATCTCAAACCGGCAGGGGGCCGGGGGAGGCGTGCGGCCGGGGAGGGCGCCGAAGAGGGCCCGGGGTCGCCGCCGCCCGGCGGGACGGCGGCGACGGTGGATTAGTGTTTGAAGCTGCGCTGGCCGGTGAAGACCATCGTGACCCCGGCCCCGTTGCACGCCTCGATGACCTGGTAGTCGTTGCCGGAGCCCCCCGGCTGGATCACCGAGGAGATCCCCTCCCGGAGCCCCACATCCACGCCGTCCCGGAAGGGAAAGAAGGCGTCGCTCACCATGGCCGCGCCCACCAGGCCCCCCCGCTCTCCGGCCACCCGGTCGTCGATTCCCTTGCGTTTGTCCGGGTCCTCCAGGTCGTTGTAGGGGACCCCGTGCTCCAGGAAGCAGTACCGGTCGGCCAGCTTCCGGTACGCCTTGTCCCGGGCGATCTCCGCCACCCCCACCCGGTCCTGCTCCCCGGTGCCGATCCCCACGGTGGCGCCGTCCTTGACGTAGATGACCGAGTTGGAGGTGATGCCCGACTCCACCAGCCAGCCGAAGATCAGGTCGTCGGATTCCCGGGGGGTCGGCTCCCGGTCGATCCGGTAGGTCTTCCCCTTGTACTCGCAGGCGGCCAGGGTCAGGTCGGCGGCGGAACGGGCCTCGGGCACGAAGGACCACTGGGCGATGATGCCGCCGTCGATGAGGTTCTTGAACTCCACCACCCTTTGCCCCACGAAGGTCTGGAGCCGGTCGATGGCGTTGATGCGGATCACCCGGAGGTTTTTCCGCCGGCCCAGGATCGAAAGAGTCCCCTCCTCGAACTCGGGGGCCACCACCACTTCGGCGTACTGCGCGGAGACCGCCTCGGCGGTGGCCCGGTCCACCGGCCGGTTGACGGCGATGCATCCGCCGAAGGCGGCCACCCGGTCGGCCATGTACGCCTTCTGGTAGGCCTCCGCCAGGGTGTCCGCCTTGGCAGCCCCGCAGGGGTTGTTGTGTTTCACGATGACCGCCGTGGGGCTTTCCCTGAAATACCGGAGGATGTTGAGGGCGTTGTCGGCATCGGTGAGGTTGGTCTTGCCCGGGTGTTTCCCGGACTGGAGCAGTTCGATGTCCGAGGTGAGAAACCGGCCCGGCCGGATCGATTCGGTCTCCCCCAGGACCAGGTTGCCGTTGATCAGCCGGTAGAGGGCCGCCTCCTGGCCGGGGTTTTCGCCGTACCGCAGCCCCTTGCGCTCCCCCTCGATCTCCCAGAGGACCTTCTCGAAGACCAGGGTCTGCCGATGGTCCCCGTCCACGAAGCTGATCTCCATGCGCGGCGGGAAGTGGTCGTGGACCACGGTCTTGTACATCTGCTTGAGATCCTTCGGCATCGTCCTCATCCTTTCATGGTGTAGCAGGTTTCCACTTGGGCGAAGGGCCGCTCGGCCAGAAAATCGGCGATGGCCCGGTCGTAGACCGCGGTGTGATCGAAGGCCTTTTGGGCCAGCCGGTGGCGCAGGGCCAGGGAGGTGTGGCCCGAGGACCGCGAAAGCTCGTCGATGATCCCGCCGTAGTCGGCCGGGTCCACCACCGGGGCGACCCGGATGAAGTTCTTGGCCGAGGCCCGGATCATGCATGGCCCGCCGATGTCGATGTTCCCCCGGGCCTGCTCCACCGTGACGTCCGGCTTGGCCACGGTCTCCTGGAACGGGTAGAGGTTGACCACCACCATGTCGATGGGCGCGGCCCCGGTCCGCTCCAGGTCCTTGCGGTGCGCCGGGTTGTAGGTCTCGGTGAGCAGACCCAGATAGATCTTGAAGTCGAGGGTCTTGACCAGGCCGCCCTGGGTCTCCGGCTGACCCGTGTAATCGGAGACCTGGAGCAGCCGCCCCTCGGCCTCCGTGCCGAGGATCTCCCGAATCCGTCCATATGTGCCGCCGGTGGAAAGGATCCGGACTCCGGGGTTGATCCGCGTCAGGGCGGGGATGAAGGTCGACAGGCCCCGCTTGTCCGATACGCTCACCAGCACCTGGTTCACTTTCACCAGGTTGTCGATCTGTTCAACGATATTGATGCCCATGGTCTCCTCTTTTGCTGCCGGGGATCGCCGGAGCTTGCCCCCGTTGTGGTTGACGTGGCGCCGTGGGATGGCCATCATCCGGAAAGATGGCGGTAACGGCCCGTATTGTGCCGGACCTTCCAGGGTCCGGGTATACGGCAAAGGCGAATGTCCGTCAAGCGTCCGGTTCCGGGCGCGGACGCCGTCCCCGCCGGATCCGGCCGCCCCGATTCCGTTTGACAAATGGACGCCGATCCTTTAAGGATAGAAGAAGTACGTTTAGAAGTAAAAAAATCAACATCTTGTGATTGACATCCGGGGATCTCCGCCTCCCGTTTTTCCTCAACCTAAGCCATCGAAATCGGACGGAATCGAGGAGAGACGCGGCGAGCCAGCGGCGATAACATTATGAGACAATGGTCATGAGATAAATGGTCGACACATCCATCCAGAAGGCGGCCGTGGAGGCGATCATCGCCATGAACGCCGCTGTCCAGCGCATCCGCCTGTTCCCCGTCACCAACCCCTCCACCGCGGATTTCATCGACAATGCCTTCGCCGCCGTTGAAAAGGTCCTGGCGCAGGAGCCCGTCTTCACCCTGGAGCGGGCCCGCAAGGGCTACCGGGTCCTGGGAGAGACCCTCGGCGACGCGGAACAGCGCAAGACCCAGGTGGCCGCGTTCCTCGATCTGGTCTTCGGTTTCGGGATCCGGACCCTCGCAATGGAGCGGGGGGTGACCCGGGACGCCTTCTCCCGGCTGCTGGAGCTGCTGGCGGAGAAGCCCGACGTCCTGGAGCGGCAGGGGGGGCTGACCGCCGCCGCCGGGGAGCGGGAACTGCCCCACATCCACCTCGACCGGCCCCTGGCGGAGCAGATCCCCTCGGACATCGCCGGAGAGGGGATGCGGGACCGGGACCTCGGCCCCTTCCTTCAAATCATGGACGCCCTCGCGGGGGGGGATAGTCCCCGAATCACGGGGCTTCTGGCCGACGCCATCTCCGGGAAGGAGGACCGGGTGGCCGCCGCGTTCCTGGCCCGGGAACTCGACGGTCCGTTCGGACGGGCCCTGGCCGAGGAGATGGCCGGGCGGCTGGACGAGGACCGCCTGGAGCGGATCCAATCGATTCTCAAGGAGTTCGGATCCCCGGAGGCCCTCGACAAGCTCTCCGGCAATCTCTCCGTCTCCCAGCGGGGACGGGAGCTTCTGGGGGCCGTCAGCGCTTCCGAGCGCCGCCACCTCAAACAGGGGATCGAGGCGCTGCTCCGGGGGGAGAGGGCCCCGCTGGCGGATCGCCAGCTGCTGGAGGCCCTTCCCGGGGCCATCGACCGCCTGGTGGCCCGGGAGAACGACAAGACCGGATATACGATCCTCGACAAGCTGGCCGAGATCCTGGTGAAGGAGGATGACCCGGACCAGCGGGGCCGCCTGGCCCCGGTCATGGTCCGCGTCGGAGAGAATCTCATGGCCGCGGACCGGCTCGAGGCCATGACCCGGTTCTCCTATCGGTTGGCGGGTTGGGTGCGGTTCGACGACGCCCTCACGCCCTCCATGGAGGCCGTCTGCGTCCAGCTCAAGGATCTGGCCCTTCGGCTGATCCGGGAGGACCGGTTCGATCAGGCCACCCACATCCTGAAGGTCTTCAACGCCATCCACGCCGGCCGGATCGAAAAACCCGAACCCTTCCGGGCCGTGGTGGACCGGATGCTGGAGGAGATCGCCGCCGGGGACTTCTTCGACCCTCTCATGGAACGGATCTACGCGGCCGATGAACACGTTCGGCGGCAGGCCATGGACCGGATGGCCCAGATCGGGGGCGGCGCCGTGCCCCTCCTGCTGGAACGGCTGCGGGGGAGCGAATCGAAGATGGAGCGGTCCCGCATCCTGCGGGTGATCATCCAGATGGGCGCCGCCGCCGTTCCCAGCCTCAAAGCGGAGATCGCCCGGGACGTCCCCTGGTACTACCTCCGGAATCTGGTGCTCCTGTTCGGAAAGATCGGCGGGCCGGAAAACCTGCCCGTCATCCAGCCCTACCTGACCCACGAAGACAACCGGGTCCGCCGGGAGGTCATCAACTGTCTCTACGCCATCGGCGGCAAGGAGGGGGAGCGGCTGCTCATCTCCGCCCTGCCCAGGATGGAGGACTCCCTCAAGCAGATCATCATCGGCAATCTCGCGGCCCTCCAGTCCCGGCAGGCGGTCTCCCCCCTGGTCAAGTTCCTGGAATCGGAGACCCTCGCCGCCTCCAAGATGCGCAATGAGCTGGCCATCAAAGTCTGCAATGCCCTGGGGGCCATCGGGGCCACCGAGGCGGTGGCGCCGTTGACGGAGATTCTGGAACATCGGCGGCGGTCCTCCTTCATCTCCAAATCCCGGGACGACCGGGTCCGGGCCGCCGTGGTCGACGCCCTGGAGACCATCTGGAAGAAGGCGGAGGATACCGGAGATAAGGAGAAGAAGGGGATTCTGGGAAAGGCGGCGGAACCGAACCGGAAGGCCGGCCCGGATGCCTGAGGCCAGGACGAGCCTGCCCAGGGTCAAGGACCGGAAGGTTTACCACGGCCGCGGGGCCCTGGATGTCCTCCCGGCGACCATCCGGAGCCTTTTCGACAGGGGGGACCGGGCCAAGGCCCAGGAGCTGATCCTGGAGCTGGGGGATGGTCTCCTCGGCGAGGACCGGCCCATCCAGCGCCGCATCGCCGGAACCCTGGTCCCGGTCATCGACGACGTGGTGGACCGGGGCCACACCAACATCCTGCTGCAGCTCTCCCATAAGCTCATCGTCTGGCTGATCCTGGAGGTGGAACCCACGCCCGCCTACAGATCCATCTGCCGACACCTTCGGGACCTGGCCCGGAAGCTGATCCTCAAGAAAGCCTTCGCCGACACCAACCACATCCTGGAGACCTTCAACATCATCAAGAGCGGGAAGCTGAAGAAGGACGACCGGATCCGGGTCCTGGCCGTGGAGGCCCTGGCCGACGTGGGGACCCCGGACATTCTCGATGCGCTCCTGGAGGAGTTTCGGACCGACGCCGAGGAGAAGCGGAAGCAGACCATCGACGTGATGATCTACCTCGGCCAGTACGCCTCCGGCCCCCTGCTGACCCTGCTCCGGGAAAGCCAGGACCGGTACGAGCGGTCCCGGACGTTGCAGGTCCTCTCCTATATCGGAGGGCCTGCGGTCCCCGCCATCATCCGGAACCTCAAGCATGAGTCGCCGTGGTATTATGTGCGGAACATGGCGCTGTTGCTGGGCAAATCCGGCAACGCGAACCACCTCTCCACCCTGCGCCCGCTCCTCGGCCACCGGGATCTCCGGGTCCAGCGGGAGGCCCTCTGGTCGATCCACAAGCTCGGCGGCCGGAAGAGCGAATCGATCGTGCTCTCCGTGCTCCCCGAGGCCGACAACCGGTTGAAGGGGGATATCATCGAGGTGCTGGGGGACCTCCAGTCCCGGGCCGCCGTGTCCAATCTTCTGGAGATGCTCGAAACGACCTCGGCGATGGAGACCCCGCTTCAGGAGGAACTCACCGAGAAAATTTGCACGTCACTGGGCAAGATCGGCGACCCCAAGGCGATCCCCGCCCTGAACAAAATCCTTGACCGGGAAAGCAAAAAACCGGTAGAGGGGATGACGTTCAACGAACGGGTGAAGGCGGCGGCGGCCAGCGCGTTGACGCTTCTCAAGGAGAAGATGACCCAGGGAGGAGAGAGACGGTCCTTGAGGAAACAGAACCATTTCAAGATCTGGGCCAGGCTCTACAAGACCCTCACCCAGGAGGAATCCGAGGCCCTCTTCGACGCCTTGATCGAGACCCGATACGAGGAGGGACGCCTGGTCTACCGTCAGGGGCGGCTCAACACCCAGCTCTACCTGGTGGATGAAGGGCGGGCGGTGCTCGCCTACGACCAGGAGGGGGAGGAGATCTGGGTCAAGACCCTCAAGCCCGGGGACATGGGGGGGGCGAGGAGTTTCTTTTCGTCCTCGGTCCACACCACCTCCATGCGGGCGGTCACCGACCTGGTGCTCAACACCCTGGAGCGGCAGGCCCTCACGGCGCTGAAGGCGGCCCATCCCGAACTCGAGGCCAAGTTGGAGGCCTTCTGCATCAAGTCGGACAACATCGTCACCGTGCTCTCCTCCTACGGCATGGAGCGGCGGAACGATCCCCGGGCCGAGGTGCCGGCCAAGGTGATGATGCAGTTTCTCGACCCGGCGGGAAAGCCCGAGGGGCGGCGGTACCGGGGGGACGTCCAGGATGTCTCCGCCGGCGGGCTCGCCATGGTGGCCCGGCTCACCGACGGGGAGGTCGAGACCTTTGTGGGGCGCCGGGCCAACATCAAGACCCTGCTCCAGTCCGGCCGCGAGGACCTGGAGATCGACCGGGACGCCAAAGTGGTGGCCGTCCTCCGGAAAAAGGCGGAGATCTACACGCTCCACCTGAAGTTCGACCAGCGGATCAGCCCTTTTCCCTCGGGGCTTCTGGGCCGGAGGAAGGGATCTCCCGAACCCCAGGCGGACGGCGCGTCGGCCCCGGAGGAGTTCGACAAAACCAAGGACAACTTTCTGGTGACCCGACTGCCGGAGTGACCGCCCCGCGGCCCGGAAGCCTCCGAACGGACAACCCCCGGAAGTGACATCCCCCCACACCGCAGAGGCCCCCTTGTTGATCGACCGGTATAACCGGCGCCTCAATTACCTCCGGATCTCCATTACCGACCGGTGCAACCTCCGGTGCCAGTACTGCTCGCCGCCCCGCAGCCGCATCCCCAAACTCTCCCACGACGATATTCTCACCTACGAGGAGATCCTCCGCCTGGTCCGGATCGGCGTCGGACTGGGGATCTCCAAGGTCCGGGTCACGGGGGGGGAGCCCCTGGTGAGAAAGGGGGTTTGCGGGTTCCTGGATGCCCTCTTCGACGTGGCGGGGCTGTCGGATCTCTCCCTGACCACCAACGGGGTCCTGCTGGCCCGGAATCTGGAGCGGATCTACGGGGCCGGGGTCCGGCGGCTCAACATCAGCCTCGACACCCTCTCCCGGGAGAAATACCGGGAGATCACCGGCATGGACGCCTTCGACCGGGTGTGGGAAGGGATCATGGCCGCCCACCGGCGGGGGTTTTCCCCCATCAAGATCAATGTGGTGGCCCTCCGGGGGGTCAACGAGGATGAATTGGCCGATCTGGCCCGCCTGACCCTGGCGTACCCCTTCCACGTCCGGTTCATCGAGTACATGCCCATGGGGGGCGCCGAATGGTCTTCCGAATCCTCTCTGGTGGGATCGGAGATTCTCCGGGCCCTGGCTCCCCTGGGGGAGTTGATCCCCCTTTCGGCGGAAAACGGCCCTGTTCCGGGAGAAACGCCCATGGAGACCGACGGGCCGGCCGTGGGGTACGGGATCGCCGGGGCCCCCGGGCGGATCGGCCTGATCCGGCCCCTGAGCCACCATTTCTGCCACCGGTGCAACCGGCTGCGGCTCACGGCCGAGGGGCGGCTGCGCTCCTGCCTCCTCTCCGACCAGGAGGAGGATCTGCGGGGGCCCCTGCGGGCCGGCGCTCCGGACGAGGCCCTGGCCCGGATCTTCCTCGACGCGGTGCGGAAGAAACCCATGGGCCACCGGCTGGACGAGCAGCGGACCGGCGCGGTATGCGGCCGGATGTCCTCCATCGGCGGCTGATTCTATTTCAGTACGTGTTTTTCGAGGATGAAGCAGGTGAATTCGCCCTCGAAGACCGCCTCTTCTTCGCGGAGCACCGAGACCCGGACGGTTCGCTTCTTTCCCGCCTCGGTTTCGATTTTCGCCTCGGCCGCCACGGTCTCCCCCACCCGGACCGGTTTCAGGAATTTCACCTCGGCGGCCCCCAGCACCACGTTGGGGTGGTTGACCGCGATCATGGCGGCGTAGTCGGCGAGCCCGAAGAGAAACCCGCCGTGGACCAGGCCCGTGGCGTCCGCCGCCATCCGATCCGTGGCCCTCATCTCCACCCGGCTTCTCCCTTCTTCCACGGAGAGGGGACTTCCGCACAGCTCCGGGTCGATCCGTTCATGGGTGATGATCTCCATGGTCCGTTCCTCCCTTGTCCGTTGATGTCGTCGATGGATCCGTCCGTCCCTCTTGAGGACCGATCCGGAACAGGATACCCTCGGCCGTTCCGGGCGTCAAGAATCCCGGGCGACCCCCCGCCGCGGGCGCGACACGGGTGGATGTTCCTTGACTTGGACCCCAAAAGCTCCTATGAGTGGGGATTCGGTTGGATGGACCCCGATCGGATGGACCCCGAATCGATGCAGAGACAGGAGTTATGAAACAGATCGTACAGCAGTTGGTCAATACCGCCCTCTCCCGCGCCCACCGGGCCGGGGCCCTCCCCTCGGACGCCTCTGCCCCCGGGGAGGTGGATGAACCCCGCATCGAGGCCCACGGCGACTTCGCCTCCAACATCGCCATGGTCTCGGCCAAGGTCCAGAAGATGGCCCCCCGGAAGATCGCGGAGATCCTCCTCGACCACCTGGACGACCCCGACGGGGTGGTGGCGCGGACGGAGGTGGCCGGACCCGGTTTCATCAATTTTTTCATCACCCCCGCCGCCTGGCACCGCATGCTCCGGGAGATCCACCGGGCCGACCGGCGGTTCGGGGCCTCGGAGATGGGACAGGGGGAGAAGGTCCAGGTGGAGTTCGTCAGCGCCAATCCCACCGGCCCCCTCCATGTGGGCCACGGCCGGGGGGCGGTGGTGGGGGATACCCTGGCCAACCTCCTCGCCTTCTGCGGCTTCGAGGTGGAAAAAGAGTACTACATCAACGACTCCGGCCGGCAGATCCGGACTCTGGGACGCTCGGTCTATCTGCGCTACCGGGAGCTTTTGGGGGAGGCGATCACATTCCCGGAGGACTGTTACCAAGGGGAATACATCATCGATCTGGCCCGGGAGATCCGGAATCGGGAGGGGGACGGGCTGGCCGACCGGGGGGAGACGGAGGCCGTGGAGATCTGCGCCCGGTTCGCCGCCGGGCGGATCCTGGCCGGAATCAAGGAGGATCTCGCCGCATTCGGCGTCGGGTTCCACGAGTGGTTCAGCGAGCAGAGCCTCTTCGACCAGGGGCGGGTGGAGGCCGTCCTCGAGGAGCTGAAGGCGGCGGGCACCGTCTACGAGGCCGAAGGGGCCTTCTGGTTCCGGACCACCGACTACGGCGACGAGAAGGACCGCGTGGTGGTCCGGAGCACCGGCGAGACCACCTACTTCGCCTCGGACATCGCCTACCACATCGACAAGTACCGTCGGGGATTCGATCGGGTCATCGACGTCTGGGGGGCGGACCACCACGGCTACGTGGCCCGGATGGCGGCCGCGGTGGCGGCCGCCGGCCAGTCCGGGGAGCGATTCCGGGTGATTCTGGTCCACCTGGTCAACCTCCTCCGGGGCGGAGCGCCGGTGGCCATGTCGACCCGGGCCGGGGAGTTCGTCACCCTCAAGGAGGTGGTGGACGAGGTGGGGCGGGACGCGGCCCGGTTCATCTTCCTGACCCGTCACTACGAAAGCCCCCTCGACTTCGATCTGGAGCTGGCCAAGCAGAGGACCAACGATAATCCGGTCTATTACGTCCAGTATGTCCACGCCCGAATATCGAGCATCCGGGCCAAGGGAAGGGAGCGGGGGGTGGAGGTGGCAGTCCCCGTCCCCGCGGCCCTGGCCCGCCTGGTGGAGCCGGAGGAGATCGGTCTCATCAAGGCCATGTGCCGGTATCCGGAGGTGGTCCGGCAGAGCGCCGCGACCCTGGAGCCCCACCGGATCACCTATTTCCTGATGTCCCTTGCCACGGCTTTCCACGCCTACTATAATAAGCACCGGGTTCTGACGGACGAGGCGGAGCTGACCGGCGCCCGGCTCTATCTGGTGGACGCCGTCCGGAAGGTCATCCGGAACGGGCTCGACCTCCTGGGCGTCGATGCCCCCGAAAAGATGTGATCCATCTCCACTATGGCCAGAAACGGCATCAAAAGGCGGCTCTTGGCGGACGGAGGCCGGGGCGAAACGGCCGGGGCCGCTTTCGGCGCTTTCCTGGCCAGATGGGGCCTGATCACCTTCGTCTCGGCCTGGATGTTCGTCCTGGGGGTCCTGGTGGGACGGGGGACCGCCCCCATCCACTTCGACATCCCCAGGCTCCAGGAGGAGCTGCTCAACCTGCGCCGGGCCGAGGAGACCGAACAGCTTGCCAAGCTCGACGCCGATTCCGAGGCCCTTTTTTCCGATGCGCCGGAGCTGGAGTTTCACGAGGCCCTCAAGGAGACCCGGGCGGAGATCAAGCTGGAGTCCATCGTTATCGAAACCCCGGAGGCTAAAGCGCCCTCGAGGATCGAGAACAAGGCCCCGCTGATCAAAAAGAAGGCCGTGGCCCCCATGAAGGACGCCCGGCCGCCCCCCGCCGGGCCGGCCCCCGGGGAGACGGAGCGGGCCCGGCCCCCGGAGACGGTGAAGACGGCCGAGGCGGAAAAGCCGCCACAGGTCCCCCCGCCGGAGGCGGAACCGGCCGAACCGGCCGTCAAGGTCGACCCGGGCGGCGCTTTGGCCGTTCAGGTCGGATCGTTTCGGGCCGCCGAAGATGCCCGGAAGCTGGTGGAAGCCCTGAAGGCAAAGAAGTATCCCGCCTACCGGGAGGCCGGGCTGGTGCCGCGCAAGGGGATCTGGCACCGGGTGCGGGTGGGAAACTTCACCGGCCGGGACGATGCCGAGGCGATGATGGCGCGGCTGAAAGCCGACAGCTACGCGGGGATTCTGGTCAAACGGAAGAAATAGCGGGTTTCGGCATGATCCCATTTCCGAAAAAAGCGTTCGTACGCCGAGACACGAAAAAAGGGGTACCCATGAAGATCACCAAGGACCAAGTGGTCCACGTGGCGGATCTCGCCCGTCTCCACCTGGGGGACGAAGAGATCGAACGATTCGCCGGACAGATCGACACCATTTTGGAATACGTGGATAAACTCGACCGGGCCGATACCGAGGGGGTCTCCCCCACCTCCCATGCCATCTCCCTCACCAACGCCTTTCGGGAGGACGCGCCCCTTGACCCCTTAGACCGGGAGGCGGCCCTGGCCAACGCCCCGGAGCGGGACGGGGAAAACTTCATCGTGCCCCGGGTGATCCGGTAGCGAGCCGGTTGTAAAGCGAAAAGGGAGCATCCATGGACCTGCATCAGTTGACAGTGGGGCGGGCACACGATCTTCTCGGAAAAAAGGAGATCACCTCCCGGGAGTTGACCCTCGCCGTGCTCGATCGCATCCGGGAGATCGACCCGAAGATCGGCGCCTACATTACGATCACCGAGGAAGCGGCCCTGGAAGCGGCCGACGCCGCCGACGTCCGGATCCGCAAGGGGGAGGCCGTTCCGCTGACCGGGATTCCCCTGGCGGTCAAGGACCTCATGTGCACCCGCGGGGTGCGGACCACCTGCGCCAGCCGGATCCTGGAAAACTTCGTCCCCCCCTACGACGCCACCGTCATCGAGAAGATCCGGCGGGCCGGGGCGGTGATGGTGGGAAAGACCAACATGGACGAGTTCGCCATGGGCTCCTCCAACGAGCACTCGGCCTTCCACGTCGCCCGGAACCCCTGGGACCCGACCCGGATCCCCGGGGGATCTAGCGGCGGGTCGGCGGCGGCGGTGGCCGCGGGCATGTGCGCCGCCGCCCTGGGCTCCGACACCGGCGGCTCCATCCGGCAGCCCGCCTCCCACTGCGGCGTGGTGGGGCTGAAGCCGACCTACGGCCGGGTCTCCCGGTACGGTCTGGTCGCCTTCGCCTCCTCCCTGGACCAGATCGGACCGCTCACCAAGGACGTGACCGACTGCGCCCTGCTCATGAACGTCCTGGCCGGACACGATCCCAGGGATTCCACGTCGGTTCCCGAGCCGGTGCCCGACTACACCGCCGCCCTGACGGAGGGGCTTTCGGGAATCCGGATCGGCATCCCCAAGGAGTACGTCGCCGTGGAGGGCCTCGACCCGGAAGTCTCGTCGGCGGTGGCGGCCGCCGTGGAACGGCTGGAGGATCTCGGCGCCGAAAGAGTCGAGGTCTCCCTGCCCCACACCCCGTATGTGGTGGCCGCCTACTACGTCATCGCCCCGTGTGAGGCCAGCTCCAACCTCGCCCGGTACGACGGCGTGAAATACGGATTCCGGGACCCCGGCTCCGAGGCCCTGCTGGAGATGTACCGCGCCACCCGCTCCAAAGGGTTCGGTCCGGAGGTCCAGCGGCGGATCATCATCGGGACCTATTGCCTCTCCGCCGGCTACTACGAGGCTTACTACGGAAAGGCCTCCCAGGTGCGCACCCTGATCCGGGAGGACTACAACCGGGCCCTGAACCGATGCGACGCCATCCTGGCGCCCGTGGCCCCCACGCCCGCCTTTCCCATCGGGGAAAAGACCGACGATCCCCTGACCATGTACCTGTCGGACATCTTCACCCTGTCGGCCAACCTGGCCGGGGTGCCGGGGATCTCCGTGCCGTGCGGGTACTCGGCCCGGGGGCTTCCCATCGGCGTGCAGATCCTGGGGCGCCATTTCGACGAACCGACCCTCATCCGGGCCGCCTACAACTTCGAAAAGGCCGCGGATGTCCGAAACCTCAACCCCCCGTTGTGAAAGGGAACCACAGATGACGATGCAACCCGAAGGCGAAACCATCCGGAAAGCGGTCAAGTGGGTCTCCGAGGAGATGGCTTACAGCCCCGGCAGGACCCGGGCCCAGCTCGTGGAGGAGGCCTGCGTCCGGTTCGATCTGACCCCCAAGGACGCCGAGTTCCTCTCCCGGTTCCTGGCGGAGCGGGAGGGAGGGGAGGGCGCCTAGCCGGGCTTTCGTGGGCAAGGTCAAGATCCTACCGGAGATCCTCTCCAACAAGATCGCCGCCGGAGAGGTGGTGGAGCGCCCCGCCTCCGTGGTCAAGGAGCTTTTGGAGAACGCCCTGGACGCCGGCGCCACCCGGATCACCATTGAGGTGGAGAAGGGGGGACGGACCCTGATCCGGGTCTCCGACAACGGGGCCGGCATGGCCCACGACGACGCCCTTCTGGCCCTGGAACGGTACGCCACGAGCAAGATCCGGACCGATCCGGATCTCTTCGCCATCCGGACCCTGGGCTTCCGCGGGGAGGCCCTGCCCTCCATCGCTTCGGTGAGCCGGTTCACCCTGGAGACGGCGGACGGAGAATCCGACGCCGGCACCCGCATCGAGGTGGAGGGGGGGAAGATCACCGCGGTGACCGAGGTGGGGGCCCCGGTCGGCACCCTGATCTCCGTAAAGCATCTCTTCTTCAATACCCCGGCCCGGCGGAAGTTTCTCAAGACCGTCAACACCGAGATGGGGCACATCGCCGACACCGTGGCCAGCATGGCCCTGGGGTGGCCCGAGGTCCACTTCCGGCTCTCCCATGACGGACGGGAGGTGAGGCAATGGACCGCCGCGGGCGATCCCCGGCTCCGGGCCGGGGAGGTGCTGGGCCGGGACGCCGCCGACCATCTGATCCCCCTGCGGACGGCGGAGAACGGCGTTGCCCTCGACGGTTGGATCGTCTCCCCCCGGATCACCCGGACCACCTCCCGGGGGATTTTCATCCACGTCAACGGCCGGTACGTCCGGGACCGGGTCGTCCACCACGCCCTGTTCAAGGGGTATGGAGGGCGCCTGATGAAGGGGCGGTACCCCATGGCGGCGGTCTTTGTCAGGATCGACCCCGACCAGGTGGATGTCAACGTCCACCCCACCAAGAGCGAGGTCCGGTTTGTCCGCCAGGGGGAGGTACACGATCTGGTGGCCGGCGCCGTGGCCCGGGCCCTGACCGAGGCGGACCGTCCCCGTCCCCGGCCTAGGGGGGGCGAAACAGGAGGACGGCCCCGGGAGACACGGGGGGGAGGGCCGGCGCACCCGCCCCGGCGGACGCCGGTGGCCGAGTCGGTGGAGCCGTTTCCGGAGACCCCGGCCCGGCTCCGGCCTTCTTCTCCATCGCCGGCCGGTTCCGAGCCTTCCCCGGCGCCCGAGCCCTCGTCCCATCCAGGTCCCCGTCCCCGGCCCACCCCGGCCCAGGCCCCGCTGTGGGAGCGGGGACCCTTCGGCGACCTGACGGTCATCGGCCAGCTCCGGAACACCTACATCCTCTGCGAGTCACCGGAGGGGCTGGTGGTCATCGACCAGCACGCGGCCCACGAGCGGGTCCTCTTCGAGCGGCTCAAGGGCCGGGACGGCCGGGTCCCCTCCCAGGGGCTCCTCCTGCCCGAGACCGTGGACGTCGGCTTCCGGGAGGCGGATCTCCTGGAGCGGCTGATCCCCCGGTTCGCCGAAAAGGGGCTGGAGATGGAGCCCTTCGGCGGCACCACCTTCGTGGTCAAGTCGGTCCCGGCGTCCCTGGAGGGCCGGGAGGTCAAACCGCTGATCCTCGACATCGTCCAGAAGCTGGCCGAGGCCTCCCTGGAGACCGGGGAGGGGATCGAGGAGGCCCTGGACCAGTGTCTCAAGCTCATGGCCTGCCACGGCGCCATCCGGGCCAACCAGGCCTTGGCCGACCGGGAGATTCGGACCCTCCTGGACCAGTTGGAGGAGTGCGACAACCCGTCCCACTGCCCCCACGGGCGACCCACCTGGGTCCGGTGGGACCTTCGGTTCCTGGAGAAATCGTTCCGCCGGATCGTCTGAGGGAGACCCCATGCTGCGTGAGCTGTCCATCAAGAACTTCGCCATCATCGACGATCTCTCCATCACCTTCGCCGACGGGTTGACCGTCCTGAGCGGGGAGACCGGGGCCGGGAAATCGATCATCATCAACGCCGTCAACCTCCTGCTCGGCAGTCCCGCCGCCGGCGGGAACAAGCTGATCCGCACCGGCGCCGAGAGCGCCGAGCTGGAGGCCCTCTTCGAGATCCCGCCCGAGAGCGAGGCGGCCCGCCTCCTGTCGGAGAACGGCGACGACCCGGCCGAGGGGCTCATCGTCCGGCGGGTCATCGCCAAGACCAACCGGATCTACATCAACGGCCGGCTCGGCACCATGAAGCTGCTCAACGCCCTCACCGAGAACCTGGCCAGTATCTCCGGACAGCACGCCCACCAGGGGCTCCTCAACGAGGAGTCCCATCTGTCGATCCTCGACCAGTTCGGCGGCCTGGTCCCCGCGCGGGAGGAGGTGGCCCGGGCCCACGGGGAGATCCTCCCCCTGATCCGGCGGCTGTCGGATCTCAAGGAGAAACAGGCGGAACAGGGCCGGCGGATGGAGCTGCTCGGGTTCCAGCGCGACGAGATCCGGGACGCCGGGCTCTCCCCCGGCGAGGACGCGGACCTGGAGAAGGAGCGGCTGATCCTCAAGAACGGGGAGATGCTCTACGGGGCCGTCTACCAGGGGATCGAGGAACTCTACAACGCCCAGGACGCGGTGATGGGGCGGCTGACCGCCGTGGGCGACCGCCTGGCCCGGGCCGCCGAGATCGATCCCGACCTCGGGGAGCGGACCCAGGGGGTCACCGAGGCGGCGTTCCTCGTCGAGGATGTGGTGGGCCGGCTCCGGGAGTATCTCTCCAACATCCAGATCGACCAGGGCCGCCTGGAGGCGGTGGAGGCCCGGCTCGACACCGTCAACCGCCTCAAGCGGAAGTACGGGGGATCCCTGGAGGCGCTCTTTGACCACCTGGCGGCGGTGGAGCGGGACCTGTCGGAGATCGAGAATATCTCGGACCGGATCGCCGAGACCGAGGCGGCCCTGACCGAGCGGCACGAAGCCCTGGCGGCCCTGGCCGACGATCTCTCCCGGCAACGGGAGGCCGCGGCCCGGCGGCTGAGCGAGCAGGTGGAGACGGAACTCGATTCCCTCCGGATGTCCGGCACCCGGTTCCAGGTCCTCCTGGAGCCGCTGGCCGCCGGGGAAGGGACGCCCTCCCATCTGCGGACCGGGCAGGGGGCCGCCATCACCGCCGCCGGCGCCGACCGGGCCGCCTTCATGATCGCCCCCAACGTCGGGGAGGCCCTCAAGCCCCTCTCCGCCATCGCCTCGGGGGGGGAACTCTCCCGGGTGGTGCTGGCGCTAAAGGCGATCCTGGTCACCTCCGAATCGGTGGAGACGGTGGTCTTCGACGAGGTGGACGCCGGGGTGGGCGGCGGGGTCGCCGAGGTGGTGGGCCGGAAGCTGGCGGCCCTCTCCCGGTTCCACCAGGTCATCTGCATCACCCACCTGCCCCAGATCGCCAAGTACGGCCGCCACCACTACCGGATCGCCAAACAGGTGGCCGACAGCCGGACCCGGACCAACATCGAGCCCCTGGACGAGGCCGAGCGGGTGCGGGAGATGGCCCGGATGCTCGGCGGCGTCTCCATCACCGAGACCACCCTGGCCCACGCCGAGGAGATGCTCAAGGAGGGGGGCGGGGAGATCTGAGTCGGTCTACCCCCGGTGTTCGGGGACCCGGTGGCGGAAGGGATCGTAGAGGGTGAACCGGGGTCCCGTGGCGATTTCCCCCCATCCCAGGAGCACCTTCACCGTCTCCAGGGCCATGAGCACCGAGGTGAGCCAGACCAGGGGCGCGAAGGAGGGGGTTTGCCCCGCCAGGATCCGCTCCACCGCCAGGTCGCCGTAGAAGTCGGCCACCCCGTCGATCCGGCCCAGCCCCTCCAGCACCGACAGCCCCAGTCTCTCCATCTCCTCCGGGTCGATGTCGGAGACGGCCCGGCCCTGGGTGGGCAGGCCGTACGCCTCCTCCAGGGTGGGGGTCTCGGGCGTGAAGACCCGAACGTTGCCGTAGGGGATGGCCCACCCCTCCACCAGGGGGATCGACAGGTCCCGGGCCTTCCGGGAGATGACCAGGCAGGGTTCCAGCTCGTCGATGGCCAGCACCGCCGCGTCGGCCCCGGCGAGGATCCCGCCGATGGTCTCCACCCCCACCCGGTCGAAGGTCACCACGGCGACCTCGGGGTTGATGGCCAGGGCCCGGTCCCGGGCCGCCTCCACCTTCTTTCTCCCCAGGGAGGACCGGTCCGCGTGGATCTGCCGGTTCAGGTTGGTCGGCTCGAAGGTGTCCCGGTCGACCACCGCGAAGGACCCGATTCCGCACCGCACCAGGACCTCGAAGGCGGGGCCCCCGATCCCGCCCATGCCGAAGACGCAGACCCGGCTTCCCCGCAACCGCTCCTGCTGGTCCTCGGTGATCAGGCCGAGGTTCCGGTCCACCATCTCCCGGTATGATTCGGGCCATCGATCCGTCGGGGCCATGGGCGTCTCCTTTCAGATGTATCGCATCTTGCGTTCATAATCGTGGGCCATGCCGTGGGGGAACCGGCGGTGGGGCATGGGGGTGATCCGGACCGGGGCCTCGGTGTACGCCCCGAGGATCTTCCCGAGGGTCTCCGGAAGGTCGGCCGGGGGTTCCGGATCGTCGGATCGGAGCTGGAGCAGGAGTTCGGCCCCCCCGTCCCGTTTCGTCAGCCGGAAGTTCCCGGTGACTCGGCGGGCCACCCGGGTATCCTCGTAGAGGGCCTCCTTGACCTGATCCGGAGAGATCCTTGTTCCATCGCCCAGGTCGAGCCACTGGTTCTTCCCCCACGCCAGGTAGAGGGGGAGCCGGAACCGGGGCAACAGGTCCCCCTTGCCGAACTCCTTGAGGAGGACCGCCAGCCGGTCGTAGGGCAGGGCCGCCACCCGATCTCCGGTGCGGTACCGGATCAGGGGCAGCATCTGCGACGGATCGATGGTGGAGACCACCAGCTCCGACCGTCCCTCCCCGTCGGGGATCGTCTCCACGAAGGTCTGACCGGGATAGTGCTGCATCACCAGGGGCAGGACCCGACCCTCTTCGCCCGTCAGGGCCTTCCGGAAGACGGGATCTTCCATGGCCGCCCGGCGGATCCGGATGGTCTGGGCGTCCTCGCTGAAGATGGAGAGGGTCAGCTCCGATAGCCCCATGTTGGCGGCGATGATCCCCCGGTCGGGGGCGCCGAAGTCGATGCCCAGAAGATCCGCCAGATAGGTCCGGTAGTTCTCGGCGATGTACTCGGCTCCGGTGATCACGTGGACCACCAGGGACTTCCATGGGACGCCTTTCTCCTCGCCCTCCTCGATCACCTTCTTCAGAAAGGGGCTCTCCCCCACCAGGAGGAACTGCCGGAAATCGTTGGAGAGCTTGCGGATCAGGGCGTGGATCACGTCCTCCCGGACGCTGGTCTCGGCCACGGGAAGGGTCCGGGTGGAGACCTTCACCCCCATGGGCAGGCAGTTGACGAGCAGGGTCCTGCGGTGGAAGATGTGGAGCGCGTTGTCCAGGAGGAACTCGAGCCCCAGGGCGTTGTCGGGGGCCGCCTTCCGGGATTCCACGCCGAAGGAGAAGACCCCCGAGTGGCCGGAGCTGGAAAAGAAGGCGGCCGCGTCGTCGAGGCTCCCCCCCGCGCAGAGGTCCCGGATCTCGTTGGCCGGAAAGACCGTCTCCTTGTCCAGGAACGGGACCTCCCGCTGGAAGGCTTTCAAGGTACGGATCCGGGGGACGTCCACCCCGCGTTCCGCCAAAAAGAGGCGGTAGGCGGGGACGTTTTTGGCGGCCCGGTGGAAGGCCTTCAACAGTCTCCGCTCCCCGGCGGCGGCGATCCGTTCCGGCGGCAGGGTGGACAGGGCCTTGACGGCCCGTCCGTACTGCCACCGGATTATCCCGTCCCTGGCCCGCTGGTAGGGGTTCATGACCCGGTCAAGGCTTCCGGGCGCCGGCCTTCCGGGCCATGTCATCGGCCCGGATCGCCTTCCGATCCTGGTCGTCCCCGTAAATGAGCCGGTTCAGGTTCCCGGCGAAGATCCCCCGGAGGGTCTCCTCGGGCAGGTCGAGGGCCGAGACGCAGTCGGTAAAATCTTTCATCCGGTGGACCCGTCCCGCATAGGGCATGGGGTAGTCGGTGCCGAAGATGATCTTGTCCGCCCCGATCCGGTCCACCAGGTCCCGGGTCAGGAGCTGGGGGATCTCGTAGAGGTAGGCCGCCGTGTCGACGAAGACGTTGGGGTTCTTCTCCACCACCATGAACGCCTCGTTGTGCCAGAGGGTCCCCAGGTGGGTGAGCAGGATCCGCAGGTCGGGGAACCGCACCGCCACCTCGTCCAGGAGCAGGGGGTTGGCCTGGGAGAGGCGGCAGAGGCTTCCGAAGGGGGTGGTCCCCACGTGGAAGACCACGGGAACGCCGAGTTCGGCCAGCTTCCGGTAGACCGGAAAGATCGATTCATCGTCCGGAAAGAAATCTTGAAGCGGCGGGTGGAACTTGACCCCCTTCAACCCCAGCTCCCGGATCGCCCGTTCCAGCACCGCCGGGGCGTCCGAGGCCTTGGGATCGGCCGAGGCGAAGCCGATGAGACGGTCCGGATACTTCTCGCAGAGTCCGGCCACGTATTCATTGGAGGCATAGACGATGGGGGCCTCCACTGCGTAGAGGATGGACCGGGAGATCCGCGCCTCGTCCATCTGGGCGAGGAGGACCTTCGGATCGAGCAGGGGCAGGGTGGCCTCGATCTCCTTGAGGACGGAGATCCCCGCCGGCAGGGCCAGATCCCCCTGGCGCTCCACCATCTTCTCCAGTTCGATCATATGGACGTGGGCGTTGACGATTTCCATCACCGTTCCTTTCGGCGAAGGTTTATGGTTCCGCTCTCTTTTTTGTCCCAAAAGTCGGGCTTTGTCAATGAAAGGCTGAAATCCGTCGG
>CAYSLC010000043.1:0-29064 GCA_964431545.1 uncultured Desulfobacteraceae bacterium
TGAAGCTTCAGGTATCAGACTTCAAATGGATTGTCAAGGGAATTTCGGCGTCAAGGGCGCCGGGTCATTGTAAACGAGCAGGGGGATTCGTTTTCGGAACTGCTCGGCATCGTTTTCCATTTTTCGATTTAACAGGTAGGAGGTTGCTTTTTGTCAAGCAAGGGATAGCCAAATACGATAAAGATGATCAAGAGCTGACGCCGGGGCCGGGAGGTGGCCGTCATCGCCTTGAGGCCCGCCATGGAGGCGCCGATGCAGAAGCCGATGGAGGCGATCTCGTCCTCCCCCGCATGCACGTTGCCTTCCAGAAAGCTTACGGGCATGATCCGCTCCGTTTAAGGTGACAGTTTAGGACTCCGCCGCCACCCGGTCCGGGGGGAGGTCCCGATCCGGGGCCACGGTGATCCCGGCCAGCCGGAACCGTTCGGTCAATGTTTCGAGGTTGCGGTTCCCCTCCCCCCGCAGCTTCGACTCGGACCGGGGATGGACCCGAAGCCGGACCCGGCGGTCCCGGAGCCCCTTGCCCGCCAGGGCGTCGGCGGCCCGGTCGAGGAAGATCTCCGACAGGACCCGCTCCCCGAAGGCCGGATGGTATGGACCGGCCACCACCGCCGACTCCCCGGCCGGGACCTCGGTGAGCTGGAGCCCCATGCGGATCACCGGGATCCCCCGCCCGGCGAAGAGAAGATAGAGCTGTTTGGCCCGGTCCACCGCCTCCGCCAGGGTCAGAGGGACGAAGCGCCCGGACCGGTGGAGGCCCTCCAGGGGGCTCCCCCGGAGCACCAGCAGGGGGTAGATCCGCGTGAAATCGGGCGACAGACCGGCGATGCGGCGGCCGGTGGAAAGGGTGGTTCCGACATCCTCCCCGGGCAGGCCCACCATCATCTGAAGGCCCACCGCGACCCTTGCCGCCCGCAGGAGTTCCACGGCCCGGACCGTGTCCGCCGCCGTGTGGCCCCGGTTGGCTCCGGCCAGGATCCGGTCGTCCATGGACTGGGCCCCCACCTCCACGGCGGAGACGGGGCGGCCGGCGATCCACTTCAGGGTCCCGGCGTCCACGGTGTCGGGCCGGGTGGAGAACCGGATCCCGTCGGCCCGTCCGGCCGCCACGAAGCTCCCGGCGACGTCCAAAAGGGCGGTCGCCGTCCCCTCGGGCAGGCCGAGGAAGTTGCCCCCGTAAAAGGCGATCTCCACCGGGGACCGGTCCCCCCGATGGTGGGCCAGAAACGATGTGATCTCCCGGCGGACCGCCTCGGGGTCGGGGGCCGCCTCCGGGGTCCGGGTGACGGCGTGCTGGTCGCAGAAAACGCACCGGCGGGGGCACCCCGCCTGGGGGATGAAGACGGGGACGATGAAAGGCCGCGGGATAGGCCGGGCCGGGCGGTCCCCCGCCTCACCGGCCATGGAGGATCTCGAGGGCCCTGGCCGCCGCCGCCTGCTCCGCCGTCTTCTTGCTCTTGCCCGTCCCCTCGGTGCTCAGGTCCGAAAGGTCGATGCGGACCACGAAGGTCTTGTCGTGGTCTGGGCCGCTCTCGGCCACCACCGTGTAGACCGGCATCGGTTTGTGCGCCATCTGGATGATCTCCTGGAGCCGGCTCTTGTAGTCGAAGTCGCCGATGGCCCCCGTCTCGGACCGGATCAGCGGGTCGTAGTGGTCCTGGACGAACCGGAACGCCGCGTCGAACCCGCCGTCGAGGTAGACGGCGGCGATGACCGCCTCGAAGGCGTCGGCCAGGATGGAGTTCTTCTCCCGGCCGTTGGTCTGGATCTCCCCCCGGCCCAGGGCCAGGTGGCCGCCCAAATCCAGGGTCCGGGCGATGGCGGCCAGCTGCCGCTCGTTGACCAGGTTGGCCCGCATCCGGGAGAGGTCCCCCTCGGGGGTGTCGGGGAACCGGCCCATGAGCAGGGTCCCCACCACCAGGCCGAGGACGGCGTCCCCCAGAAACTCGAGGCGTTCGTTGTCCCGGAGGTCGGGACCGGGGTGTTCGTTGACGTAGGAGCTGTGGCGGCAGGCCTCGGCCAGCAGGGCGGTCTCCGTAAACCGGTGGCCGATCTTTTCCTGGAGGATCCTCAGGTCCATGGTTCAGGTCCAGGATCGGGAAGGGGTCCGGGCGGCGGCGGCCTCGGTCAGGCGCTCGTAGAGGGCGTAGGGGACCCGGGTCCCCCCCCGGCCCGTGCCCATCCGGACCTCCGGCTTGATCTCCCCGTGGAAGTCTGTGCCGCCGGTCATCAGCAGATCGAAACGGCGACAGATGTCGGTATAGCGGGCCTCCAGCTCCGGCCCATGCTCCGGATACAGGACCTCGATGCCGTCGAGCCCCATCTCCTTCAACCCCCCGGCCAGGTCTTCCGGGCGGGTGCCGTCGGCCAGGTTCAAGAGTCCGGGATGGGCCAGCACCGCCAGCCCGCCGGCGTCGTGGATCATCTCGATGGCCCTGGGGCAGGAGAGCCGGAACTTGTCCACGAAGGCGGGGCGTCCCTTGCCCAGGTACTGGTCGAAGGCGTCGTCGATGGTGAACACCACCCCCTTGTCCACCATGGCCCGGGCGATGTGGGGCCGGCTCACCTGGTTGCCGTCTTCGGCGGCCTGCAGCAGGTCCGCCCCGGTGATCTCGATCCCCAGGTCCGAAAGACGCCGGAGGATCTCCGGGTTCCGGTTTTTTCGGGCATCTTGGAGCTTGGACAGGATGTCATTGAGCGGGGGGTCTTCCACCGACAGGGCGTAACCGAGAAGGTGAAAACTTCCCGAACAGCGGATGTGGGGGGGCGGGGTGACGCTGATCTCGACGCCGGTGAGGAATTCGAGGGTTGGGGGGATCCCCGATGCCAGGGCCTGTTTGGCCCCCTCCAGGGTATCGTGATCCGTGATGGCGATGGCCCCGAGGCCGAGGCGGTCGGCGGTCCGGAGGATCTCTTCCGGCGAGAGGGTTCCGTCCGAGGCGTTGGAATGGATATGGAGGTCGATGCTCACCGGACTCCCGGACCGTCTGGTTTTTGTCGATTTAGAGTCCGAGGGCGCGTTCCCTGGCCTCCTCCCGGGTCTTGCAGTCGATGCACTGGGTGGTCACCGGCCTCGCCTTGAGCCGGTCGAGGGTGATCTCCTCCTCGCAATGCTCGCAGATCCCGAAGGTCCCGTTCTCGATCCGCTCCAGGGCGTTCTTGATCTTCTTGATCAGCTTATGCTCCCGGTCGCGGATCCGGAGCATGAAGTTCCGGTCCGCCTCCAGGGAGGCCCGGTCCGTGGGGTCCGGGAAGGTGTCCTTCTGGGCCGTCATTCCGGTTACGGTCTCTTCGGCCTGGCTGAGCAGTTCTTCCAACTGCCTGGTCAACAGATCCTTGAAGTAATCGATATCTTTCTGTTTCATGGCGCTGCCTTCCGATTCTCGATTCGTGTCGTCCCATAAAAGGAGTTGAAAATATCATAATCAAACATTGGTGTAAAGCAAATTCTCTTCCGCCACCGTCCACATTAACGGTTCGAGATCACGGGATATCCACATTGCCCCCCGTCGGGACCGGGATCCGGGAGGGACCGGTGGAAGGCCCCCGGAGGGGTTCCGGGAAAAACGGTTTGAAAAACCTTTGAATTTTCCAGGGGAAATCAGTATAGGAGAGAGCAGCCTCGGGAGACCCGTTCCGACGGCCCACCGGAATCAGATCCATCGGTTGTTTCACCAAAAAGGCGGCGACGCCCCCCTGCCCCTGATTGAGGGAAGGGAGGAGACCCCGCCGGAACCTGGGGAGCACGGACCATGGACAGCCAGAAAACCGACCCAGAGACTGATGAACGCCGGGTGCGACCCTTTCCCGGCGCCGTTGCGGGGGCGGAAGTCCCGGAGGTCCCCGCGCCCGAAGGGGAGAACCGCCGGCCCCTGGAGGTCCTCCTGGTGGACGACGACGCCTTCGTGCGGACCATGCTCGGCTCGCTGCTGTCGTCGGCGGGGCACACCGTGATCACGGCCGCCAACGGCGCCGAGGCCCTGGAAAAGTGCGCGGCCCACCCGGCCATCGAGCTGGTGATCTCCGACATGAACATGGCGCCGGTGGACGGCCTGGAGTTCATCCGGGCCTTCCGGCAAGACGAGCCGGACGTGCCGGTGATCATCCTCACGGTGAACGACGAAATCACCGTGGCCCTGGAGGCGATCCGCAGCGGCGCCGACGACTACCTCCTGAAGGATGAAAACGTCGCCGACACCATCTTCTTCTCCGTGGAACGGGTGCTGAAGCCGTATTTCCTCAAACGCCGGAACCAGGAACTCCTGGCGGAACTCCGGCGGAAAAACCGGGAGCTGGAGCGCCTCTCCTTTCTGGACGGATTGACGGGGATCCCCAACCGGCGCTACTTCGACCGGACCATCATCCGGGAATGGACGGGGGCCCTCCGGGACGGCCGGCCCATCTCCCTGATCATGCTCGACATCGATCACTTCAAGGCCTACAACGACATCTACGGCCATCTGGCGGGGGATGAGTGCCTCAAGCGGGTGGCGGGGAGCCTGGAGTCACGGCTCAAGACGGCCGGAGATCTGATCTTCCGATACGGCGGCGAGGAATTCGCGGCGATCCTTCCGGCCCGCCCCGTGGACGAGGCCCTGGCCATGGCACGGGAGATCCACGAGACCGTCCACGCCCTCGCCCTCCCCCACGGCGCATCCCCCATCGGGGAGCAAATCACCGTCAGCCAGGGGGTCGCCGGAGCCGTCCCCGGATCGGGAACGGATCACCGGTCCCTCATTTCGGCGGCGGACAACGCCCTCTACCGGGCCAAGCAGGAGGGGCGGAACCGGATCATCCCGGCCGGCGCGCCCTTGCCGCCGTCGGGTTCCGCCGGCGGGCGGGATCACGGCCCCCCTTGATTCCCGGATCGGCCTCCACTGATCCCCGGATCCGCCCCCCACCGGAGTTCCCCCGCCGCCCCCTCGGAGTGGTCCCCGGGCGGCGTTTTCCAAACGGCGGCATCTTTTCGACCGTCCCGCCCCGGCGGTTTCCGCTCCCGTTCACCCCACGGGGTGGACGATCCGGGAGGCGGGCACCAGCTCCGCCTGATCCCGAAGGCGGGGCAGGGTCCGGCGGAGGGCCTCCACGGTGGCCCGGTGGGGGTGGCCGATGCCCACCGCCTCCCCGTGACGCCGGGCCACCCGCAGGAGCTGGTCGATCTGCCGTTCGATGGTAGACAGGTCGGGCTCGTGGTCGAGGAAGACGTCCCGCTGGGCGAAGGGGAGTCCGATCAGCTTGGCCGTGGAACGCCCCACGCTCCGCAGAGAGGTTCGGCTGTCAATAAAAAAGACCTCCCGCCCCTTGAGGATGGAGAGGATACCGTACATCTGGCTCCGGTTGGCGGTAAGCCGGGAGCCCATGTGGTTGTTGACCCCCCGGGCGTCGGGGATCAGCTCCAGGTTCCGGATCAGCCGCCGTTTGAGTGCCTCCGGGGTCATGTGACGGTAGAGGGCCCCGGGGCCGGGGCTGATGCCGGGGTATTCCACCGGCTCCATGGGAAGGTGGACCATGATCTCCACCCCTTCGGCCCTGGCGATCCGGAGGATCGAATCCCGGTGGGGGCTCCGGGGGAGCACCGCGAAGGTGAGGGGGATGCCGAGGTCGATGAACCGCCGGGCCATCCGGCGGTCGTACCCGATGTCGTCGATGATGATGGCGATCTTGGGCCGGCCCGCCTCCGGGGGCGGGGGCGGATCGGCGGGCGGGATCTCCGGGTGGGTCTCGATGCCGGTGAAGATCTCGTAGGTGGGCGGCGGCGGCCCGGTTTCGGCCGGGACCCGGAGGGCGTACCGGGTGGCGAACCCGGCGCCCCCCGCCAGGAGGACGACCGCCAAAAGCCCGAAGCACAGGCGCCGGGCCGGGATGAGCCGGCGTTCCACGGTCTTCCGGTCCGGCCTTCGGGTGGCGGGGGAGGGACTCATGTCGGGGTCCCGTGGATGGTTTCCGTGGGGGGCGTCACGGTCCGCGGCAACAAAAATGCCACCGCCGGGGCGGTGGCATCCGTCACCCCCGGCGGCCGGCGGAACCCCGAAGGGTCGCCTCCGTCCGGGGGGCCTCAACTCTTGATGTTCTTAAAGATGTCATAGCTGACCAGAACCCCCAGGGCGCGCATCACCTGATTGTCCCCCCGGAGCCCCTCCAGGTCCAGGGGACCGTACCGGTTCTGGGGCCTGCGGCGGCTCTTCTTCTTGGGCTTCCCCTCGGGCTCCCCGGCTTCGTCCGCCTCATCTTCCGGCTCGGCCTCCAGGTGGTTTTTGAGGTCCTTCTCCTTGAGAAGCGGCTCCTCTTCGGCCGGTTCGTCCACGTACCGCTGCTTCACCTCGATGTCCGGCTCGATGCCCTGGGCCTGGATCGAACGACCGTCGGGGGTGTAGTACCGGGCGATGGTGAACTTGAGGCCGTAGCCGTCCCGGAGGGTCTCCACCGTCTGGACCGAGCCCTTGCCGAAGGAGGTGGTGCCCAGAATGAGCCCCCGCTTGTGGTCCTGGAGGGCGCCGGCCACGATCTCCGAGGCACTGGCGCTGCCGGCGTTGATGAGGATCACGATGGGAAACTCATGGCGATCCTCGTCCGGATGGGCCTCGAAGACCTTGGTATGCCTGTCCAGCCGGCCCTTGATGGAGACGATGGCCCCCTGGTCCAGGAAGAGGTCGGAGACCAGCACGGCCTGGTTCAGGAGGCCGCCGGGGTTGTCCCGCAAATCGAGGATCAGCCCCTTGAGGGGGCCGGCGGTGTTCTGGAGATCCCCCAGGGCCGCCTTGAGGTCCTCGGTGGTGTTCTCCTGGAAGTTGGTGATGCGGATGTACCCGTACCCCGGCTTCAGGGCCAGGTGGCGGACGCTCTCGATGGGGATGATGTCCCGGACCAGTTCGAATTCGATGGGTTCGGACTCCCCCTCCCGGACGACGGTGATGGTCACCGGCTCCCCCTTGGGGCCCCGCATCTTCTTGACCGCCTCCCAGAGCATCATCTCCTTGGTCGACTCCCCGTCCACCTCGGTGATGATGTCCCCGGCGTCGATCCCCGCCTCGTAAGCCGGAGTCCCCTCGATGGGGGAGATCACCGTCAAAAGTCCCTTCTGCATGGTGATCACGATCCCGATACCGCCGAACTCCCCCTTGGTATCGATCTGCAGCTCCTCGAAGGCCTCCGGCGGCAGAAGCTGGGAGTGGGGGTCGAGGCTGTGGACCATCCCCTGGATCGCCTTGTTGATCAGGTCCCGGGTGTCCACCTCGTCCACATAGTTCTTCTCCACCAGATCGAGGACATCGGAAAAGAGCTTCAGTCCCTTGTAGGTCTCCTCCTCGCCGGCGGAAAGGCTCCGAAAGAACCCGGAGGTGACGGTGGCCAGGGCGACGGCGAGAACCATCACCAGCCACAGTTTTACATATCGCTTCCTCTTCTGCACCATTACTTGTCGCTCCTTCCAACCTGTTTCCAGCCACCCATCTTAGCCTTTGGGATCATCCGTGCATCCATGGGAGTTTCCGCGGCGGGGGCCTTTGAAAACCGAACGATTCCATCTTTAACCAGCAGTTTAAGCCATCCCACGGGCGATGTAAAGGGGCTGCGCCGGTTTTTATCCGGAGGACGCCCCCGCCGGTTCGCGCGCCGGGAATGAGCCGCCGGATTCCACGGGATCTCAGCCCTTGATGTTCCGGAAGACGTCGTAGCCGAGCAACACCCCGAGGGCGCGCATCACCTGGTTGTCCTCCCGGAGTCCCTCCAGGTCGAGGGGGCCGTACCGGTTCCGGGTCCGGCGACGGCTCTTGTTTCCCGGCTTCTCTCCGGAGTCCTCCGACTCGGACGCCGCCCCTTCCCCTTCCGGCTCCGCCTCCAGGTGGTTTTTCAGATCCTTCTCCTTGAGAAGCGGCTCCGCTTCGGCCGCCTCGTCCGCGTACCGCTGCTTCACCTCGATGTCCGGTTCGATGCCCTGGGCCTGGATCGAACGACCGTCGGGGGTGTAGTACCGGGCGATGGTGAACTTGAGCCCGTACCCTTCATCGAGGCTCGCCACCGTCTGGACCGACCCCTTGCCGAAGGAGGCGGTGCCGAGGATGATCCCCCGCTTGTGGTCCTGGATGGCCCCGGCGACGATCTCCGAGGCGCTGGCGCTGCCGCCGTTGATGAGCACCACCATGGGAAAATCGTGGCGCCGCCGGTCCCGACGCGCCTCGAAGACCTCATTGTACCGGCGGATCCGCCCCTTCATGGAGACGATGGCGCCCTCGTCCAAAAAGACGTCCGAGACCAGGACCGCCTGGTCCAGGAGACCGCCGGGGTTGTCCCGCAAATCGAGGATCAGCCCCTTGAGGGGGCCGGAGGTGGATTCCAGGTCCGCCAGGGCCGCCTTGAGGTCCTCGGTGGTGTTCTCCTGGAAGTTGGTGATGCGGATGTACCCGTACCCCGGCTTCAGGGCCAGGTGGCGGACGCTCTCGATGGGGATGATGTCCCGGACCAGTTCGAATTCGATGGGTTCGGACTCCCCCTCCCGGACGACGGTGATGGTCACCGGCTCCCCCTTGGGGCCCCGCATCTTCTTGACCGCCTCCCAGAGCATCATCTCCTTGGTCGACTCCCCGTCCACCTCGGTGATGATGTCCCCGGCGTCGACCCCCGCCTCGTAGGCCGGGGTCCCCTCGATGGGGGAGATCACCGTCAAGGCGCCCTTCCGCATGGTGATGACGATGCCGATACCGCCGAACTCCCCCTTGGTGTCGATCCGGAGTTCCTCGTGGGCCTCGGGCGGCAGGAGCTGGGAGTGGGGGTCGAGGCTGTGGACCATCCCCTCGATGGCATTGTCGATCATCTCCCGTGTGTCCACCTCCTCCACGTAGTGTTCCTCCAGCAGGTCGATCACGTCGGAAAAGCGCTTCAGGCCCCTGTAGGTCTCCGCCTCCCCAGCCGAAAGGCTCCGAACCGCCCCGGCGGCGAGGATGGCCAGAACGACGGCCGGGACGACGGCGGGCCACGGTTTGACAGTTCCTCTGATCTTTTTCACGTTAGAGACTCCTTCTACCCTGTTTGCAGCCATTTCATGGGATCCACCGACTTGCCGTGGTGGCGGATCTCGAAGTGGAGCACCGCCCCCTTGAGGGAGTCGGTGTCCCCGACGGTGGCGATGGCCTCCCCGGTGTCGACCACGTCCCCTTTGCGCTTGTAGACCTTGTCCGCGTGGGCGTAGAGCGTATAGTAGCTCTCTCCGTGGTCGATGATGAGCATGTTTCCGTACCCTTTGAACCAGTCCGAATAGATCACTTTTCCGGGACGCACCGCGCGGATGGCCCGGCCCAGAGGGGCCTGGATGTCGATGCCGTTCTGGAAATTGACCACGTCGAGTTCGGTGTTCTCATGGGGTCCGAAAAACGAGATGATCTTGCCCTTGACCGGCAGTTTGAGCCGTCCCTTGAAGGCGGTGAAGGGGGCGGAATCGTCCCCGGCGGCCGCCGCCCGGACCTCGGGGATCTCCGCCGCCATGTCGGCGATCTTCCGGTCGAGGGACTTTGCGGCGGACTTCATGGCGTCGATGTGGGCCCGGGCCAACGCCTTTTTTTTGCGGATGGCGGCCAGAAGCGACCTCCGGGTCCGTTTCCGCTCGTCCAGCTCCGCCACCTGGGCCGCGCAGGAGCGTTCCAGCTCGGCTTTTTCCGCTTTTTTCGAGGTCAGGGTCCGCCGGGTCTCGAGGAGATCCGCCCGGTTCTCCTCTAACCGGGCGAGGTTCCGCCGGTCCTGGGACAGGATCCGCTCAAGGGCCGTCTTCCGCCGGATGAAATCGTTGATGGAGTCCGCGGAGGCGAGAAAATCGTATTTCCCAAGGGAGTTGAGTTTGTAGAGGGCCCGCATCCGGCGCCCCGCGTGGGCCTCCCCCGCCTCGATCCGCTCCTCGAGTTCCCCGGTGCGGGAACGGCACTGCTCGATCTTTCGATCCAGGGCGGCCATCTCCGATTCCAGCCGGTCCACGGCCCGCTTGGCCTCCGCCAGCTCCCGCTCCGCCGTCCGGAGCTTTGCGATCACCGTGTTCTCCCGTTCGGCGAACCGGTCCAGGCGTCTTTTTTCCGCCTTGATCTTCCGCTGAATGGCCGCCTTTTCCCGGCGGACGCGGTCCACGTCGCCGTCGGCCTGGCCCGGGGCGGAACCGGCCGTCCCCAGGACGATCAGAACCGCGGCGCCGAGGATCTGAAAAACTGTCCGAGTGTGATGAAGCATCCCAACCATCCCAGTACCATCCCGGCCAGAACGATCCCCCCCTGGATCTCCGGCGGCAGAAATCGGATCTCAAGGGCGCCGATGGACAGATCCGGCGCCAGCCGGTTCATGGTGTAGGTGAAGGCCCCATAGAGGGCCAGAATTCCCAGGCCTCCCCCCAGGGCCCCCTGGAAGACCGCCTGGATGTAGAACGGCGACTTGATGAACCCTTCGGTGGCCCCCACCAGGCGCATGATGGCGATCTCGTCCCGACGGCCGTAGAGCGTCAGCCGGATGGTGTTGGCCACAAAAAAGACGGCCGCCAGAACGAAGACGCCGCCCACCGCGGCGCCGGCCATCTGGAAGAGACGGAAGACGGCGATGAACCGCCCCAGCCATTGCCGTCCGTACTCCACATCCTCGACGCCGGGGATGCCGGCCACGGCGCCGGCCAGGGCCTCGAACCGGTCCCACTCCCGGAAGGAGACCGACATCCGGACCTCATAGGCATCGGGCAGGGGGTTCTCCCCGAGATCCCGGATCAGACTGGCCTGGTCCCCCATCTGGGCCTGGAGCCGCTCCAGGGCCGTCTCCCGGGAAACGAAGTCTGCTCCGGCCACGCCGGGCAACCGCCGGATCCGGTCCCCGACGGCCCCGGCGGCATCCGGCGGGGTTCCGTCGGCCAGGTAGGCCATGATCCGGAGTTCCTCGGCCCAGGCGTCGAGGACGGCGGAGACGTTGAGAAAGAAGAGGGCGAAGGCGCCCACCATCAACGCCGAAAAGCCCACCGTCACCACGGTGATCCCGTTGAGGACCGGGTTGGCCCCCATGTCCCGGACGGCCCGTCCCAGCGCCCGCATCAGGCCGGCAGCTTCGGGATGACGGTGGAGGTCTCCAGCCGTCCCTGATTCAGGATCACCACCCGGCCCCCGGTCCGCCGGATCATGGCGGTGTCGTGGGTCGCCACCATCACGGTGGCCCCCCGCAGGTGAAGCTCCTTGAGCAGCCCGAAAATAATGGCCGCCGATTCGGCGTCGAGGCTCGCGGTGGGTTCGTCGGCGAGGACGATCTTCGGATCCCCGGCGATGGCCCGGGCCACCGCCACCCGCTGCTGTTCCCCCCCGGAAAGCCCCGGCGGCAGGGCCCGGGCCTTGTCCTCCATGCCCACCATCCGCAAAAGGCTTCGGGTCTTCTTCTGGATCAGCCGCCGTTTCATGCCCACCGCTTCCAGGACCAGGGCGATGTTCTCCTGGACCGACTTTGTGGGGATCAGATGGAAATCCTGAAAGATGATCCCGAACTTTCGCCGGAGGCCGGGGATCTGCCGGCGGGTGAGCCGGGAGAGGCTGACCCCGTCCACCACGATCTGCCCCTCGGAGGCGGCCTCGCCCAGGTAGAGGAGGCGCAGGAGGGTCGTCTTGCCGGCCCCGCTCGGCCCGCTCAAAAAGAGGAACCCCCCCGAGGGGATGTCGAGGCTGATGTCCGTCAAGGCACGCTTTGCGCCGTACCGTTTATGGACATGGAACAGCCGGATGATCGCCCCGTCGCCGTCCCCGTTCATCACTCCATGACTTCCAGGCCCATGGCCCGGAACAGGGCCGCCTTGGAGATTTCGAAGTTGTACAGGGCGTTGTAGTAGTTGGACATGGTCCGGGTGAGCAGGGTCTGGGCGTCGAGCACGTCGGTGGTGGTGGCCACCTGCTCCTTGTACCGCTGGTCGGTGATCCGGAAGTTCTCCCTCGCCTGCCGCACCGCCTTCTTCACGGCGAGGATGTTCCGCTGGGCCTCCATGGTGTTGAGGAAGGCCTGCTTCACCTCCAGGGCCACCCGGTCCCAGGCCTTCTCCCGGCGCAGGCGGGCCTGGCGCAGACGGCTCTCCTTCTCATCGACGCCGTACCGGGTCCTGCCCCATTCCCAGAACTCCCAGGTGGCGGTGGCGGTGACGTCCCAGCTCTCGGCGTCGTCGATCCCCTCCCCGCCGTCCAGGGACGGGTCGTCCCCCCGCCGGTAGTAGTTGGCCGCCATGTCAATGTCCGGGTAGTACCCCTTCCCGGCCAGGTCCCGCTCCTTTTCGGCCTGCTCCACCTCCAGCCGGGCGATGTCGAGTTCCAGCCGGTTCGCCTCCGCCAGATCGAGGCAGAAGGCGATGTCCCGCTCGAAGGAGACCACCGCCATGGACTCGTCCAGACGGACCGGGGCGTTGATGGGCCGTCGCAACAGAATGTTGAAGTCGGATTTCGCGATCTCCACGTTGTTCCGGGCCACGATGAGTTCCTGCCGCGCGTTGGCCAGCTCCACCTGGGCCTTGAGGTAGTCGTTGTAGGGCGTCATGCCCACCTCGTGGAAGTTGCGGGCCACGTCCTGGTGGGCCGAGAGCTGCCGGACCGCCTGTTCGGCCACCCGCGTCAGCTTCAAGGTCCTCAGGATGGTGAAGAAGGCGTCCTTGGTGTCGAAGATGATGTCCTGGCGGACCACCCGGGCCCGGATCCTCGCCATGTCGAGGCCCAGCCGGGCGATCCGGTACCGGTTGGTGAGGGCGAACCCCTTGAAGACGGGCTGGGTGACGGATCCCACCACGATGTGCTCGTCCTGGGGGGCGGTGACGCCGAACAGCGGAATGGCCGATTGCTCGTCCCGGTGCTTGTACTGGTACCGGGCTCCGAAGGTGGGCAGAAACTTGCTCCGTTCCACCCGCTTTGCGGCCCGGGCCGCCTCGGTCCCGGCCTGGGAGATCATCAGGTCGAGATTGGCGGAGATGGCCTCGTCAATGGCCCTGGGCAGGGTATAGGGGGCGGTCCCGGCGGAATTCTCCGCCGCGAGGCCGGGGACCGCCAACGGGCCGGACCCGGCGAGAAGAAAGACAAGACAGGCGAGCGGGCGGCGGAGGAAACGGTGTCTCAAAGGGGCTCCTGCGGTTTAGGGATTGACCGGCAGCGGTCTTGTTTGGTATTGGAGATCCGAGGTCAGGGAGTGCCGTCTCCGGTTTTCTCTGCTCAGAGCCTCCGCTGAATTCCCATTAACAGGCTTCTTCCAGTTCAGTGGAGGCTTTTTTATCGCATTATAACCCCAAAATCAACTCCTGCTTCACCACAACGATCCTCAAGGGCAAAGGCGCCATGATCCCATGAAATCGGAACTGATCCAACTGCTGTGCGCAAAATCGTTCAAGTACACCCCGGAACCGACCTTCAGGCTCGTCTCGGGAAAGATGAGCCGGTTCTACGTCAACTGCAAACCGACGGTCCTGAGCCCCCGGGGCATGTACCTGACGGGCCACCTGGTCTTTGCGGCGGTGCGGGACCTTCCGGTGACCGCGGTGGGGGGGCTCACCTTCGGCGCGGACCCCATCGCCGTGGCCGCCGCCTTCGCGTCCGAACTCCGGGGCAGGCCCTTCAAGGCCTTTTCGGTGCGCAAGACCCGAAAGGACCATGGCATCGTCAAGTGGATCGAGGGGGATCTTCAACCGGGGGAGCCGGTGGCCATCGTCGAGGATGTGGTCACCACCGGCGGTTCGACCCTCAAGGCGGTGGAACGGGCGCGGTCCGAGGGGCTCACCGTGCTCAAGGTGGTCACCCTTGTGGACCGTCAGGAGGGGGGGCTCGACGCGATCCGCCGGGAGGTCCCGGAGGTTACGGCCCTGGTCACCCGGGAGGAGTTGATGCGGGCCTACGAAGGAATGTAGGTGGCGCAGGCGTTCTCCGACTCCCAGGCGCTCACCCGGGCGACCCGGACCGCGGAGCCGTCCATCCGCTTCTCCAGCTCCGTGGCGATGTACCGGGCGATGTTTTCCGAGGAGGGGGGGTAGGTTTCGCAGAAGGGGGCCACCTCGTTGAGAAACTTGTGGTCCAGGGTATCCATCACCTCGGCCACATACTTCTTGAGCACGCCGAAATCCATGAGGATCCCCGCCTCCCCTTCCAGGTGCTCCCCGCCGACACAGACCTCCACCCGCCAGTTGTGGCCGTGGAGGCTCTCGCACTTCTTGGCCACCATCCGCAACTGGTGGGCCGCCGCAAAATGGGTGATGACCTTCAGTTCGAACATGCGCCCGCCCTTTCCCAGAATCGATCCCGAATCGAAAGCTGGTGTCGCCGGCCGAAACCGCGCCGGATCATTGCCTCGCCGCCTGGGCTTGGTCCCCCTTGAAAAAGCTTTTGATCTTGCTGGAAAATTTGGCCGATTCCAGCTTCTGGAACTCCCGCAGCAGCGCCTCCTGCTTCTTGGAAAGGTTGGTGGGGGTTTTCACCAGCACCTGGATGATCTGATCCCCCTTCCGTCCGCCGCGCAGTGAGGGGATCCCCTCCCCCTTGAACCGGAAAATGTCTCCGGGCTGGGTCCCCTTGGGGACGTCCAGGGACTTCTCGCCGTTGAGGGTGGGGACCTTCACCTTGTCCCCCAGGGCCGCCTGGATGAAGGAGATGGGGATCTGGCAGATCACGTTGGTCTGGTCCCGCTCGAAAAACTCGTGGGACTCCACATGGATGAAGACGTAGAGATCCCCGGGAGGGCCGCCGTGGCCCCCCGGCTCCCCTTCGCCGGTGAGGCGCAGCCGGGAGCCGTTGTCCACGCCGGCCGGGATCTTCACCGAGACCGCCTTGGTCTTCCGGACCCTTCCGGCCCCCCGGCACTCGGTGCATGGATTGGTGATCACCTGGCCGTTGCCCCGGCAGTGGGGGCAGGTGGTTCGGACCGTGAAGAAGCCCTGGGTCCGGGAGACCTGTCCCGATCCGCCGCACTGGCGGCAGGTCTCCGGGTAGGTCCCCTTTTCGCTGCCGCTCCCCTCGCAGGCCGAGCAGGATACGTGTTTGTCCACCTCGATCTCGGTCTCCTTGCCGAAGGCGGCCTCCAGGAAGCTCAGCTTCATGTCGTACCGGAGGTCCGCGCCCCGGTTGGCGCGACTCCTGGACCGCCTGCCGGTGCTGAACCCGAAAAAGTCCTCGAAGATGTCCCCGAAGCTGGAGAAAATGTCGTCGAATCCGCCGAAACCGGAGAATCCGGTCCCTTCCAGCCCCTGGTGGCCGTACTGGTCGTAGATGGATCTCTTCTGCTGGTCCCGGAGCACCTCGTAGGCCTCCGACGCCTCCTTGAATCGATCCTCCGCCTCTTTGTTCCCGGGGTTTCGGTCCGGATGGTACTTCATGGCGAGCTTTCGGTAGCTGGCCTTGATCTCCACGTCCGTTGCGTTGCGTTGGATGCCGAGTATTTCGTAGTAGTCCCGTTTGTTCGCCATTGGCTCTTTCAGATCCCTCTTTGCTTCAGATATTTTCGATGGTGGGTGCGGTTCGTTTCCGCCACAACGCCTTTAGGATAATGCACAAATCCGGATTGTCAACGCGGCGCCGGCTCGCCGGGGGCTATCCCACGAAGGGGCGCCGGATCACCGTGTCCTTGCGCCAGCGCCCGTCGTCCCGCTCCGGATAAGCGATGTTGTAATGGAGGCCCCGGCTCTCCTTCCGGTGGGTGGCGCACTTGATGATCAGCTCGGCCACGGTGGCGATGTTGCGCAGCTCCACGAGATCGGAGACCACCTTGAAGTTCCAGTAGTACTCCTGGATCTCGTTCTGGATGTTCTCGATCCGCCGTCTGGCCCGCGTAAGCCGTTTGTCGGACCGGACGATCCCCACGTAGTTCCACATGAACCGCCGGATCTCGTCCCAGTTGTGGGCGACCATGACCAGTTCGTCGCTGTCCGACGTTCCAGCCTCGTCCCACGGCGGCGGCTGGGGCATGGCCTTGAAGTCCGCCTCCCCCGCATCGTCCATGGCGGCCCTGGCCGCCCGGTGGGCGTACACCAGGGCCTCGATTAGGGAGTTGCTGGCCAGCCGGTTGGCGCCGTGGAGACCGGTGCAGGCCGTCTCCCCCACGGCGTAGAGCCGCTGAATGTCGGTCCGTCCGCACATGTCCGTGGCGATGCCCCCGCACATGTAGTGGGCCGCGGGTACCACCGGCACCGGCTCCCGGGTCATGTCGACGCCGAAGGAGAGGCACTTCTCGTAGAGGTTGGGAAACCGCCGCCGGATGAACCCGGCGTCCTTGTGGCTGATGTCGAGGAAGACGGAGTCATCGCCGCTGCGCTTCATCTCCCGGTCGATGGCCCGGGCCGCCACGTCCCGGCAGGCCAGGTCCTTCAAGGGGTCGTACTTCTCCATGAAGGGGCGGCCGGCGGCGTCCATGAGGATGCCCCCCTCCCCCCGCACGGCCTCGGAGATGAGGAAGTTCTTGGCGTCGGGATGGTAGAGGCAGGTGGGGTGGAACTGGACGAACTCCATGTTGGCCACCGTGGCCCCGGCCCGGTACCCCATGGCGATGCCGTCGCCGGTGGCGATGTCCGGGTTGGAGGTGTAGAGATAGACCTTCCCGGCGCCGCCGGTGGCCAAAAGGGTGATCTCGGCGCGGAAGGCCTTCACCCGATTGGTCCGCCGGTCGAGGACGTAGGCCCCGCAGCAGTAGTCCTCGTGGGTGGTGGTCACCAGCCCCCTTTTGATGCGGGTGGAGCAGGTGATGAGGTCCACGGCGATGTGGTTTTCGAAGAGGGTGATCCGGGGATCGGCCCGGACGTGGTCCACCAGCACCCGCTCCACCTCCCGGCCGGTCATGTCCTGGGCGTGGACGATCCGCTTCTGGGAGTGGCCCCCCTCCCGGCCGAGATCGAGGTCCCCCTCCCGGAGGTTGAACCGGACCCCGAGGTCAACCAGCTCCCGGATCCGTTCCGGCCCGTTTTTCACCACCATCTCCACCACGTCCCGGTTGCAGAGGCCGTCCCCCGAGGCGAGGGTGTCGGCGATGTGGAGGTCGAAGGAGTCCAGGGACCCGAAGACCGAGGCGATGCCCCCCTGGGCCAGGGCGGTGTTGCTGTCGGTGATCCCTTCCTTGGTGACCAGGGCCACCTCGCCCTGCGCGGCCAGCTTCATGGCGGCGGTGAGGCCGGCCACGCCGGAGCCGATCACGAGAAAATCGGCGTTGAAATCCATCACGGCACGCGGGTTAGAGGTAGGAGGTCCGCCGTCGCTGGCGGCGGGCGCTCCGTCCGAGGAGAAATCCCACGAGGATCACCCCGGCGCCGCTCAGGAACCAGCGGACGCTCCGTCCGTTTTTCAGGGTGCCGAGTTCCTCCTCCAGGGCGGCGGCCTTCTCCCTCAGCCGCCGGGCTTCGGCCTCGGCTTTCTCATGGGCCGCGCGGACCCGCAGAAAGTCGGCGCAGTCCTCCTTCAGGGCCTCGTGGGATCGGGAGATCTCCGCCAGTTGCTCTTTCTGGGCCGCCACCTCCCCCTGCAAGGCCTGGTTCTGTTCGTTCAGGGAATCGTTCTCCCCGCTCAGTTCGGTGACCTGATCCAAAAGTTCCGCCTGTTTCTCCTTGAGAAGGGAGAGTTCCACCTCGTTCGGCGTCTGACGGGTGAGGAACCGGTTGAGCACCCAGCCGGTCTTGCCGTCCGGCAGGCGGACCTGGGTCCATCCCCCCTCCTCTCTCAGCACCTCGACCTTCTGTCCCGAGGCGATCTCCTGGATCACCTTGTGGCCGATGCCGGGACCGGTGCGGAAGGTGATCTTGATGACATCATTGACGTACATGGTCTCCCCATGGACCGCGGTCGCCAGGGCGGACAAACAGACGCAGACAAACAGGACCTTCTTCATATGACGTTCATCCCCACGCTTAGAGAATTGACATCCGATCGTTTTCCGGGCATAAAACTTGCCCTGGGGTCCAAGCCCCCTAATGTTGTGTGAAAAAAAATGGTATCTGTCAATATCTTCTTCAAAATCGGGTAAAGATTTGATACGTTTTCAACTGGATGGATGAAAAGACCGGCCCAGGCCGGTGCATGATCCAAGAAAAAACCGGATCGGAACCGAATGATTGTATTCGATATGGAGTGCGCCCGGGGCCACACCTTCGAGGGGTGGTTCGACGACAATGACAGCTTCGAGGCGCAGCAGCGTCAGGACCTGATCAGCTGCCCGGTGTGCGGGGAGACCGAGGTGTCCAAGGTGCCGACGCCCTTCGCCATCAAGCGGACGGTCCCATCCGCTCCGCCATCCCCGGAGGATGTGGAGAAGCTCGGCCGGAAGATTTCCGATTTCATGGAGAAGAACTTCGACAACGTGGGCTCCGATTTCGCCAAGGAGGCGCTGAAGATGCACTACGGCGTCACCGAGACCCGGAACATCCGGGGGGTGAGCACCGAGATGGAGGAGAAGACCCTGCGGGACGAGGGCGTCGAGTTCTTCAAGCTCCCCGTCCCTTCCCGATCGGAGCCCGATTCATAGACGGCCCGATTCCCCCGGGCGTCATCCCAGCTCCGATACAAACCCCTCCAGGCTCTTTCGGTCATTGAGGGCGAGGACCTTCCCCGGGTACCCCTTGGGGAGGGCCTTTCTGGCCAGCCCGGCCAGCACCTTGCCCGGCCCCACCTCCGCGAAGACCTCCACCCCCGCCTCCAGGAGCCGCACCATGGTCTCATGCCACCGAACCGGACTGCAGAGCTGCCGGGCCATGAGGGTCCGGATCCGCTCTCCGTCGCCGGCGGTCTCGGCGGTCACGTTGTGGATCACCGGCAGACGGGGATCGTGGAAGGGGACCGATCCGAGATCCTCGGTGAAGTCGGCCTCGGCCCCCTTCATGAGGGGGCTGTGCCAGGCGCCGCTCACCTTGAGGGGGATCGCCTTGGCCTTCCGTTCCGCGGCCATGGCCGAGGCGCGCGCCACCGCCTCCGGCTCCCCCGTGATCACGATCTGGGTCTCGCTGTTGTGGTTGGCCACCGAGACCTCCCCGGCGGACCGGGCCTCGGCCGTCAGCGCCGCCACCTCGGCCATGGAGAGCCCCACTATCGCCGCCATGGCCCCCGCCCGTTTCCCGGCCTCCCGGTGCATGAGCCGACCCCGCTGAAAGACCAGCCGGAGGGCGTCCGCCGGGGTGAGGATCCCGCCGGCCACCAGGGCCCCGTACTCCCCGAGGCTGTGGCCGGCGGCGAAATCCGGCGTGACGCCGGCCTCCCGGAGCACCGAGAGGCAGGCCAGATTGACGGCGGTGACCGCCGGCTGGAGATTGACCGTCCGGGTCAGCTCCTCCAGGGGGCCGTCGAAACAGAGCGACCGGATGGGGAGCCCCGACACCGCCTCGGCGGTGTCGAAGATCTCCCGGACCGCCGGGTACGCCTCGTGGATATCTTTTCCCATGCCCACGGACTGGGAACCTTGACCGGGAAACAGAAACGCGATCTTCGCCAACTCAGTCACCTCCATCGGTGGGTCGGTCGACGGCGCCGCCGGAACCGTGGGGGGAGGGGCGGGCATCCCCCGGGATCTCCGGCGTCCCATCGAGGTTGAACAGCTTCCGGGCCATGTCCAGGTGGAGGGCCTTGTCCCCCCGGAGGCCGTTGTTCTTCAGAAAGAGGGTGGGGTCATGGAGCACCTTGTTGATCATCGCCTGGGTCATCCGGGAGATGGCGGCGTGGTCCTCCTCGGTGAAGTGGGGGAGGCCCCCGAGCGTCTTCTTCATCTCGTTTTCGGCGATGGCCGCAAGCTTCCGCCGGAGGGCCACGATGGTGGGGACCACGTCGAGGCTCTCGTACCATTTCCGGAAGCTGATCACCGCCTCCTCGATGATCCGTTCCGCCTTGACCGCCTCCCGCCGGCGGTCCTCGACGTTCTCGTCCACCACCCCCTTGAGGTCGTCGATGTCGTAAACATAGGCATTGTTGACCCGGTTGATGCGCGGATCGATGTCCCGGGGCACCGCGATGTCGATGAAAAAGAGCGGCCGGTTTCTCCGGCGCCGCATGACCCCCTTGACCTGGTCCCGCTGGATCACGAACCCCGACGCGCCGGTGGAGCTGATGATGATGTCCGCCTCCCCGAGCTGATCGGGGATCTCGTCGAAATGGATCGCCTTTCCCCGGAATCGCTGGGCCAGCAAAAGCCCCCGCTCGAAGGTCCGGTTGGCCACGAAGACCTGGGCCACGCGGTTTCGGAGAAGATGCTCCACGGCCAGCTCCGCCATCTCCCCGGCGCCGATGAGCAGGACCTTCTTCCCCTCCAGGGAGCCGAAGATCTTGCGGGCCAGCTCGATGGCCGCATAGCTGATGGAGACCGCGTGGTCCCCGATGCCGGTCTCGCTCCGGACCCGCTTGGCCACGAAAAAGGTTTTGTGGAGCAGGCGGTTGAGGATCACCCCGGAGGACCGCTTCCGGATGGCCGTCCGGTAGGCATCCTTGATCTGGCCGAGGATCTGGGGTTCGCCCACCACCATGGAGTCGAGGCTCGACGCCACCCGGAAGATGTGGCGCACGGCCTCGTCCCCTTCCAGGCGGTAGAGGGCCTCGTCGAACCGGTCCACGGGGATGTGCTTGAACCGGGCGATGAAGCCCTTGGCGGCGGACACGGCCGCCTCCCGCCGGTCGGTGGTCAGGAGGATCTCCACCCGGTTGCAGGTGGAGATCAGCACCGATTCGGTGATGTCCGGGTGGGCCTGGAGGGCCCCCACCGCCAGGTCGGTCTCGGCCGGGGAGAAGGCGATGCACTCCCGCAGCTCCACCGGCGCGGTCTTGTGGTTCAATCCGATTAGAACGATATCTCGCATGGATAAAACATCGATAACGGCCCGGCGGCCGGCCGCGTCACCACCGGGTGAAGGGTCGATGGTGTCCCTCCATGAGGAAGTTGACCCCGAGAAAGGTGAAGAGCAGCACGCCGAAGCCGATGATGGACATGATGGCGGCCTTCCGGCCGCGCCACCCCACCGTCAGCCGCTCGTGGAGGAGGGCGGCGTAGAAGAGCCACATGATGAAGGCCCAGACCTCCTTGGGATCCCAGCCCCAGAACCGGCCCCAGACGATCTTCGCATAGACGAAGCCGCTGATCAATCCCACGGTGAGGGCGGTGAACCCCACCACGATGCAGGCGTAGCCGGTGGTGTCCAGCAGATCGAGGGAGGGGAGCCGGCGGAAGAAAAAGCCCGGGCTCTTGGTCTTGATGGCGTTCTCCTGAAGCAGGTAGAGGACGCCGACGCCGCAGGCCAGGGCGAAGGCCGCGTTTCCGATGAAGATCACCACCACGTGGAAGATGATCCAGAAGTTGTTGAAGATGATGGCCACCTGGGCCGGCTCCCGGGGCAGGGGGGAGGCGATCCCCATGAGAACGGCCGCCAGGGGGGCCGCAAAGGTTCCGAGCACCCGGAGGTTGAACCGATGGTGGACCACCAGAAAGACCCCGGCGACGGTCCAGGCGGCCAGGGAGAGGGTCTCCCGGAGGTTGCCCACGGGAAACCGGCCGGTCCCGGCGAACCCCAGCAGGATCAGGGCCGTATGGCAGGCAAACCCGGCCGCGATGAGGATCAGTCCCCACCGGTGGAACGGTTTTTTCTGGGTAAAGAGGTAGGCGAGGTAGGCGCCCGTGCTCGACAGGTAGAGGAGGATGGAGAGGAAGAGGAGAATTTCCATGGCGACCGGTTCAGGAATGCGTTTCGGTTTCCGTCCGCGTCAGTTCGGCGCGGGTGAAGCCGGGCCCCAGCACCGCGGCCAGGAGGCGGTCGATCCCCGCCTCGTCCCCCCGGCGGATCAGGTCCACGAGGCCCCCGTCGATGAGCCCCTCGAAGAGCGGCTTGTGGGCCTCGGGGGCGTGGGCCTCGGCCAGAAGCCGCTTCCGGACGGCGCCCATGAGGTCGAGGAACCGTTCATATTCGGGCCCGAACTGCTTTTCCAGGTCCCTCCGGAGCCGCTTGGCAAAGGCGGGGCTGCGGCCCGAGGTGGAGACGGCGATCAGGAGATCCCCCCGGCGGACCACGGCCGGCAGGATGAAGTTGCAGATCTCCGGCCGGTCGGCGATGTTGCAGAGCTTCCCGGCTTGCGCCGCGTCGGCGTGGACCCGTCGGTTGAGGGCCTCGTCGTCGGTCGCCCCGATCACCAGGAACATCCCGTCGAGATCGGCGGAGAGGTAGGGGCGGTCGCGCCATTCCACCCCCCCGGACCGGGCCAGTTCCGCCAGCTCGTCGGTGACCGCCGGGCTCACCACGGCGACCCGGGCCCCGCACGCCAGCAGGGACTTGACCTTCCGGGCGCCCACGTTGCCGCCCCCCACCACGAGGCAGCGGCGCCCGGAGATGTCGAGGTTGACGGGGAAGTACCTCATCCCACCTCGAACCGCATGAGGTCCCGGGCCAGATCGAGGGGACCGTCATAGCTCTTTCGGCACTGCCCCACGATGTCGGCGGCGTCGCACTCGGGGTAGAAATGGGTCAGCACCAGCTTCCGCACACCGGCCCGGCGGGCGATCTCCCCCGCAAGGGAAGGGGTGAGGTGTCCGTCCACTTTCAGGTCGTCGGGGGTGGCGCATTCGCAGATGAAGAGATCGGCGTCCCCGGCGATCTCCACCAGGTTGTCGCACATGTCGGTATCCCCCGAATAGACCACGCAGGCCCCGTTGGGGCCGGTGACCCGGTAGGCGATGCTCTGGTCGGTGTGCTCCACCGGAAGGGAACGGACCGAGAATCCCAGGAACCGGCCGCTGTCCGGCCCCCGGCCGTCGAGTTCCACCAGGTTGACGCGCCCCTGTCCCAGATCGATCCACTGGCCGTAGACCGCCTCCAGACGGCGGTGGAAATCGGCGAATCCCGTCGCTCCCACCAGGGTGAGGGGCTCTTTCCGCCGGTCCGGGTCCGGATATTTGTTGGAGAAGAGGAACGAAGCCAGCTCCCCGCTGTGGTCGGGGTGGAGGTGGCTGAAGAAGACGTATCCCACGTCGAATACGGTGATCCCCGCCTCCAGAAGGCGGCGCATGGTGCCCGCGCCGCAGTCGAACAGGAGCTTCGCCCCGCCCGTCTCCATCAGGACCGAGCAGGTGCTCCGGGTGAGGGAGGGGGCGCAGGTCCCCGAGCCGAGGATGGTGACCGCGATGTCCGGTTGGGTGAGGGCCATTCGCCTATGGGGGGATCAGTCCCGGATCCCCACGACCTCCTTTTTGAATTGGGCGTTCGATTTGGGCTGTTTCTTCTCGATCCGATCGATGATCCACTGGGAGAGCCCCTTTTCATCCCACGGCTCCGTCACCTTCCCCAGTTCCGCCACGGGGATCTCGGCCCGGGCCATGCTCTTGTGGCCGCCGGCCGAGCCGAACTGGTCGAAGCTCTGGCGGGCCACCCGGCCGGCGTTCTTCCGGATGCCGTCGTTGCGGAAGATGATAATGAGCCGGTCTTCGTGGATCCCCGAGATGATGCTCCATTTCACGGGGTTGACCCGCATGAAGAAGTCGGCCACCAGCACGCAGACATCGGGGTTGAGCACCGTGCCGAGGTGGACGAAGGCCCGGCCCTTGCGCATGCACAGGTTCTGGAGCGCCCGGCTGAAGTACTTCAGGAAATCGAGGCGGAGGTCCGCCTGCTCGATCTTCCGGGCCAGGTGGGGGTTGGCGTGTTTGAAAAGGAACTGAAAGGCCTTGACGTCCTCCATCAGCGCCTGGCGCTCGAAGTCGCTGGTGTCGGTCTTGATGGCGATGAACAGGCCGGTGGCCAGCTTGACCGACGGCTTGATCCTGGCCGATCGGAGGTACTCGGTCAGGATGGTGGCCGTGGCCCCGTAATCGGGCCGGATATCGGAATAGGCGGCCTTGGATCCCCCCATGGGGTGGTGATCGATGATCACGTCGAAGGTGAAGTCGGAGAACGCTTCGTTATGGTCCGGCTGGGAATCGACCATCACGCAACGGTCGAAGCGCCCCTTGTCGATCTTGTCCACATGGATCAGGTTGACCCCCAGCAGGCGGACCATGGCGATATTGTCCGGGCGTTTGATGGTGTTGATGTGCGAGAGGGTGACGCCGGCCGCCTTGCGCCACAGCAGCCGTTTGACGGCCATGGCGCTGGCGATGGCGTCCGGATCGGCGTTGATCACCACCAGCACCTGATCGTTTCCGGAAAACCGGCCGTAGAACCGACGCAGCCGTTCAGTCCCCGAGAGTGTCATAGAAAATCCGTCGTTCCAATAGCCTTTCGTTGCACAAAAATTTAATAATACGACGGGAAACCTCATAATTCAAACACTTTTTTCCGGTTCACCGGGCTTCCCGCCTTGCCACGGCCTTACCGGAATCCGGGCTCCCGCCGAAACGATCCGCTGAAACTATCCGCTTGACAGGGATGGGTTCATCTGGTACCAAACTCGCGGTCTATTCGAAGGGGATGTCACGGGGGTGGGCCCCGTCCGTCCCCGCCGGTGGCAATACAGATTGAATCTATGCCCTTTTATAAAGACAACCGCGACTGGGCCGAAAACCTGACCATCGTCATGCAGATCGGCCTCACCATGGCGGGCTGCATCATTTTCTGTTTCTTTGTGGGGTGGTATATCGACAAGTGGCTCGGAACCAAGGGAATCTTTGTGACGGCCTTCACGATTCTGGGGGTTGTGGGCGGGGCGAACGTGGTTTACCGCCAGATTCTGGACATCACACAACAGGATAGCGGAGATGGAAACTCAGATGGGGGAGCCCATTAGTCAGACGCATAAGCGATACTGCTCCAGAGCCCTGATACTGGCCATTGCCACGGGCGGCATCTTGATTCTTGCCGACCTGAAACCCCTTGGAAAAGGTCTGATCCTCGGGACCCTTTTCAGCATCCTCAACTTCATCCTCATCGCACAATCGATCCAGTTGCGGATGTATCGTTCCCAAGCCAAAACCTTTCTCTTTTCCCTCGGCTCGATTTTTTTCCGTTACGGCCTGATGGCCATTCCCCTCATCCTATCCATAAAACTTGACAGCTTCCAACTCGCGGGCGTCGTCGCCGGCCTGTTCGCGATTCAGCTCGTCATCTTAGCCGATCACCTCCTAACGGTCATTTCAACTTTTCGCGCGGACCAAAGACACATTTAGGAAAGTACACCATGGAAGATCTAGGAAAAGTACACCAATTGATCGTCCCGTTCATGGGGCGGGAGTTGACCTTCAACCTGGAGGTCATCATCATGACGTGGATCGTCATCGCCCTGCTGCTCCTGTTCGGTTTTATGGCGACCCGAAAACGGAGCCGGACGCCCGGTCCCGTCCAGATTGTCGGGGAACTCTTTGTGTCCGGGCTGTACGGCCTTACAGAGGACGCTCTGGACAAGGACAGGGCCAAGACCTACGCGCCATTGATCTGTGCGCTCTTCATGTTCCTGCTGATGTGCAACTGGCTGGGCCTGTTCCCCCACCTGGAAGAGCCGACCAAGGATCTCAACACCCCGCTCAGCCTCGGTATCATGGGCTTTGTCATCGCCCACTATGCCGGAATCCGGGCAAAGGGATTCAAGTCATATGCAAAGGAGTACTTTGAGCCCATATTCCTGATGATGCCGCTCAACGTCATCGGGGAACTGGCGAAAGTCGTTTCCATATCTTTCCGTCTCTTCGGCAATATCATGGGCGGCTCCATCATCGTCTTGGTGGTCTCCTATCTAACCTACAGTATCCTGCTGCCGCCATTTTTAAATGCGTTTTTCGTGATTTTCATCGGAGCCATTCAGGCATTTGTCTTCACCATGCTAACCCTCGTTTATATCTCGGTACAGGTAAATTAGGTTATGATGACGAATCTAGAAACGCTGGTAAGTGTAGCCGCTTTCATAAGCGGTGGTATCGCCATGGGATTCGGCGCCATAGGGGCCGCTATTGGGGAGGGCTACACCGCCGCTACAGCAAACGGTGCGATCGGCCGGAATCCATCGATGGCGGGCGAAGTGATGAAATCGATGCTCGTGGGCCAGGCTATTGCGGAATCTGCTTCCATATTCGCCTTGGTCGTGGCTATGATCCTGCTGTTTTCCGAATTTCCGGCTGTTTCCATCATCACGGTATGGGCCATTCTGGCCGCGGGCCTTTCCATGGGGCTGGGGGCTCTCGGATCCGGGGTCGGCTCCGGTCTCCCCGCCGGCGCCTCCTGTGAAGGCATGGTGCGTCAGCCCGCGGTCAGCGGCCGCCTTATGACCAACATGCTCATCGGATCCGCCGTGTGCCAAACGCCATCCATTTTCGCCCTGGTTGTATCGTTTATTCTTATATTCTCCGACTTCAGCAACCTGGCCGCGTGGCCGACCTGGGCCGCCATGCTGGGGGCCGGATTATCCTCGGGGTTGAGCGCCATCGGATCGGGTATCGGCGGCGGTATCGTCGCACGCCAAAGCAGCCTGGGCATCGCCCGGCAACCCAACGCCCTGACACCGGTAACCAATGTCATGCTGCTGGGTCAAGCCATCACCCAGACGCCGGCGATTTTGGGCCTTCTGGTCAGTTTCATCCTCATCTTCAAAGGATATGCCGCCGACCCGGCCTTGGCCCCTGCCATGGCTCTGCTCGCATCGGGCCTCTGCATGGGATTCGGGGCCATCGGTCCGGGGATCGGCGAAGGCATCGCCTCCAGCGGTGGAGTCGCCTGGATCGCCAGGAATCAGGCCCATATAGGGACACTCACCCGATCCATGCTGGTTGGAATGGCGGTTGCTGAATCGACGGCAATCTATTCGATGGTCATCGCGCTGGTTTTGATATTTGTCGTTTAAAAAAAGTAACAATCATCTATTAGGAGGTTCAACATGGCAATCGAAGGTGCGGATCTTATTCAGGCGGCAGCTTTTCTGGGGGCGGGTCTATCGATGGGGCTCGGCGCAATCGGACCCGGTGTCGGCGAAGGCATGGCCGCCGCCAAGGCATGTGAAGCCATTGGCAAAAACCCTCAGGAAGCGGGGCTTCTGACGCGGACCATGCTGGTGGGGCAGGCGGTTTCCGAATCGACCGGCATCTACTCGCTCGTTATTGCATTGCTATTGCTCTTCGTCGTTTGATTTTCTCTCCACAAAACGGAATATAGCCAATGGAAATCGTCAGCAGAATTGCCATGATCAGCATCAATGAGACGCTGATCATCCAACTGGTCTCCTTTCTGATCTTTCTGTTTCTGATCAACCGGGTCATGTTCCGCCCCCTGAAGGGCGTCATGGATGAGCGGGATCAATACCTTCAGACGGTGCAGAAGGATATCACCGACGCCGAAGGCGAGCTGACCCGGGTGAAACGAATGCTTCTTGAGCAGGAGAAAGCGACCCGGGCCAAGGCCAACGAGATGAAGCGGGAGATCGAGGAACAGGGCAGCCAGGAGGCGGCCCGGATGTTCGCTTCCGCGCGGAAGGAGATTACGGACCTGAAGGATCGAACGGAGGATGAGATCGAAGCCGATCTCAACGAGGCCAAGAAGCACCTCCGCACGGAGTCCGAGGCCCTGGCGCTGCGTATTATGGAGAAGATACTGAATCGGAGAGTTGCCTAATGGTACAGGGAAAAAAGATGGTCCGGATCTGCTGCCTATCGGCGGCCGGCGTCGTTTTGCTGATCCATTTGACGGCCGCTTCGGGTTGGGCCGCCGAGAGTACCCCGGATTGGCGGAAAACCTACGATACGATCATGATGTGGGTCAACTTCGCCATCCTGGCCTTCGTCCTGGTCAAATACGGTAAGACCCCCCTCGTGAATTTCCTCCGCGGCCAGAGCGCCCAGGTGTCCCGGGACATCAAAGCCCTCGAAGCCGAGAAGGAGCGGGTCACGTCCCGGATCGATAAAACCTTTAAGGAACTCGATCAGAGCGACGCTCATTTCCAGAGCATCCAGGACCGGATCGTGCGGGAAGGGGAGAAGAAGAAGGAGGAACTTATCCAGGAGGCCCGCGAGCAGAGCCGGATCATCATAGAGATGGCAAAACAGAAGGTGGAGAATCGGATCCTTGAGGCGAAAAATGCCTTCCGCCGGCAGCTCGTCGACTTGGCCGCGGAAAAGGCCCTGGAGCGGCTGCCCAAGGAGATCACCGGGGAGGACGACGAGCGGATGATCCAGCAGTACCTCGCCGCCTCCAAGAGCGTCTAGTCCGGTTCTCCGGTTCACTGATCCCGAAACTCCGGGCCGGCGGAAAGAAGGCCCCTCCGAGCCTTTGAAAACGCCGGGCACGCGCATGCGTGCCCGGCGTTTCTTTTTTCACTTTTCTTTCCCCCGGCCGTCATCGATTTTCCAACGATCGGGTTTTTTGACAACCCCCCGGCAATGGTTATGGTCTGTGTAGACCCGACGACAGGTCGAGCGGATTCCGTCGGGGTTTTTCCGGTTCTTTGACGCGCCGTCCGGATCCTTTCCCCGGCGCTCTCACCATCCGACCGCTGACAGTCCCAGTGGTTTTCCGGTCAAATCCCTCCGTACAGCGTAAACGGCTCTTCATCGCCGGGAACCAAGTTCCCCGGGCGGCCGGATTTCGGCGGCCCGGACGGCCGGCCGTTCGCTGGGCGGAAACAGCGCGATTCCTCCGGCCTCGACAACCAACCAAACACCAAGGAGGCAAGGAGAAACCATGAAACAGGCAACCCAAGGAAACACCGTCAAGGTCCATTATACCGGAAAGCTCAACGATGGGCAGGTATTCGACTCGTCCCAGGAACGGGAGCCGCTCGAATTCACCATCGGTGAGGGAACGATCATCAAGGGGTTCGAGTCCGGCGTGCTCGGCATGGAGGTCGGCGACAAGAAGGAACTCAATATCCCCGCCGAGGAAGGCTACGGCGTGCGGAACGAATCCCTGGTGGCGAACGTCCCCCGGACCGATATCCCCAGCCACATCGACGTGGCCCCCGGGCAGGGCCTCCAGATCCAGCAGCCCAACGGCGAAAAGGTCAACGTGGTCGTCACGGACGTGACCGAGGAGAAGGTGACCCTCGATGCCAACCACCCCCTGGCCGGCAAGGACCTGGTCTTCGACGTGGAAATGGTGGACATCACCTAAGGAAAAATCCGTCGGAATTTCCCGACACTCCATGGCTCATTTCCAGGATATCCTCGGCATCGACATCGGCTCCGTATCGGTGGCGGTGGTCC
>CAYSLC010000044.1:0-3046 GCA_964431545.1 uncultured Desulfobacteraceae bacterium
AAAAGCGAGTATTTCCGGGGGGAAACCTTCGCCATGACGGGGGCCTCGGAACCCCATAACCTGATCGTCGCCAACCTCATCTATGAGTTGAAGGGACAACTCCGCAAAGCCCCCTGCCGGGTCTACCCGAGCGACATGCGGCTCAAGGTCGAAGAGACGGGGCTGTACACCTACCCGGATGTCATGGTGGTGTGCGGGCAGAGGCGGTACGCGGACGACGAGAGGGATACGCTTCTGAACCCCGATGTGATCATCGAGGTGCTCTCCGACTCCACGGAGAGCTATGACCGGGGGACCAAGTTCGGCCAGTATCGGCGGATCGGATCCCTGAAGGAATACCTTCTGGTCTCACAGAAGACCCGCAAGATCGAACGGTATTTCAAGAACGCGAAGGGGAACTGGGAACTGACGGAGACCGACGCCCAACACCCGTCGGTCCGTTTGGCCGCCATCGACTGCGAGTTGGGGGTGGATGGGGTCTATGACGGCGTGGAAATGAAACCGGAATCTATCCTTCCTGCTTGAAATCGAGCACTTTCTCGGCTTCTTTTCCAGGGCGCCGATCATTTCGGCTGATCCCTTCGCCTTTTCATGAAAGGCGGAAGGCACCAGATCCCCTCAACCGCTCGGATAAAATCTTCAGCCCCATAGAATTTTCTTGAATTTTGGGACCATACATATTACCAACCGGAAGGAACGGTTGACTGGAATGCGTCATACTCTCAAACCACCGGACGGCAGGTGAAATCGATGGCACAGATCGCGAAGACCAAGGTTACCAGCGGCGTTTACATGATCGACATCCCGGAGGCCGGACTCCATGTCCTGTGCGGCTGCCCGGCCGACAGCGTCAAGCATCTTATGAAGCGGGGCCTGATCGTCACCCGGGAGAAAAACGGCGTCACCTACGAGACGGGACCCAATGCGGTTCTTCTATCGGATGTCCTGGTCCAGAACGGGACCTTCGCCAATCTGGCGGAGTTCCCGGTGCTCCAGATGCTCTACCGGCAGGGCATGATCCTTCCCAACCACCCCAACAACACCGGCGTCAAACCGATGCTGGTGGGGATCAAGGAGCAGGTGGAGGCTCAGATCGGATACATCTACCGGGGCAACTACGGCCTGGTCTCCGAGGAGGAGATCACGGCCACCGGCATCTCCAAAGCCGAGGCCCACGAGATGATGCGGCTGAAGCTCAAGTTCGCCTTCGGCCGGATCAGTCCCGCCGACGAACTCCTGGACACCCGGATCGTGGAGAACGAGCCCGTGGAACTTCGAAACGGCGTGACGATCCGCCGGACGGGGTTGAACCTCTTCGAGTTCCAGTACAAAGAGGAGCAGGTCAAGGTCGACCTCAACCTGGCGCCACACGAGAACTACGGGGCCCCCTACACCCTCGGTTTCCACGAGATCGAGCGGGAATACTTCGCGGTGATCCATTCCGGCGAGGGGGACGGCTGGAACGTCAAGCGGCCCTGCATGTCGAGCATCCTCATGTTCCAGGGCAAGATCTACCTCATCGACGCCGGGCCCAACGTCCTGTACAGTCTCACCGCCCTGGGCATCGGGGTCAACGAGGTGGAGGGGATCTTCCACACCCACGCCCACGACGACCACATCGCCGGCTTCACCATGTTGATGCGATCGGATCACCGGATCAAGTACTACGCCACCCCGCTGGTCCAGGCGTCGGTGGCCAAAAAGCTCTCGGCGCTGATGTCCATATCGGAGAAGAATCTCTTCGGCTACTTCGAGGTCCACGACCTGGCGTTCGACGTCTGGAACGACATCGAGGGCCTGGAGGTGAAGCCGATCTTCTCCCCCCACCCGGTGGAGACGAGCGTCCTGGTCTTCCGAACCCTCTGGGAGGACGGATACCGGTCCTACGCCCATTTCGCCGATATCGTCGCCCTGGACGTCCTCAAAAGCTTCATCACCGACGACGACGAGAAGATTGGAGTCTCCCGGGCCTATTACGATCAGGTCAAGGCGACCTACCTCACCAAGGCCGACATCAAGAAGCTCGACGTGGGGGGCGGGCTGATCCACGGGGACGCCAAGGACTTCCGCCCGGACCCCTCCTCGAAGATCTTCCTCTCCCACACCTCAACGGATCTCTCCGATGAGCAGAAGGAGATCGGCTCCGGGGCCCCCTTCGGGATGGTGGACATCCTGATCCCCACGTCCCAGAACTACCTCCACAACTGCGCCCTGGAATTCTTGCGGACCTACTTTCCCACCGTGCCGCCCCACCAGTTGAAGATTCTGGTCAACAATGAGATCCGGACCTTCAACCCGGAATCGATCCTCCTCAAGGACGGGGTCTTCAACGAGGAGATCTTCCTCATTCTCACCGGCAACGTGGAGCTGATCCAGTCCGAGCACGGGATCCACAACGTCCTGTCGGCCGGGGCCCTCATCGGCGAGATGTCCGGCCTCGACAAGAGCCCCAACTTCGGCACCTACCGGGCCGCCAACTTCGTCCGGGCCCTTCGCCTGCCCCGGAGCCTCTATTCGGCGTTCATCAAGCAGAACAAGCTGCTGCCCGAGATCCGGCGCCTCCAAAGCAACCGGATGTTCCTCCAGCAGACCTGGCTCTTCGGGGAGGTGGTCTCCTACCCCACCCAGAACAAGCTGGCCCAGGAAATGCAATTCGACCACTATGCCGTCGGAGAGCAGTTTCCCCGGGAGGTCCACTCGGTGATCTTCCTGGTCAAATCGGGGCGGATCGAACGGCACATCGAGGACGAGGTTTTGGAGGATCTCGGGGAGGGCTGTTTCTTCGGCGAAGAGTGCGTCCTGTTCCGGACCCCCAGTCTCTATCAGGTGCGGGCCGTGGAGGCGACGGATCTCTTCCAGATCCCCGGGGCCATGCTGCTCGACATCCCGGTGGTCCGGTGGAAGCTCTTCGAGACCTTCCAGAAGCGGATGGAGATCGTGGTCAAGACACGGTTCGAGTCGAACCGCTGAGGATGGACGTCCGGTCGGTCTAAAAGCCGACCGCCTGGCCGTCCTTTCGAGGGTCGGAGGCGGCACAGTAGCCGCC
>CAYSLC010000044.1:3146-28925 GCA_964431545.1 uncultured Desulfobacteraceae bacterium
AAAAGCCGACCGCCTGGCCGTCCTTTCGAGGGTCGGAGGCGGCACAGTAGCCGCCCCACATGGCGGTGGGCCATGGCGAACCCCGCCTTCATCGCTTCCAGTTGAAGATGGACGGAATCGGCCCCCTCGGCCGGATACCGTTCGATCCCCGGATGGTCGAGGATCCCCGGGGCGAGGAGGGCGGCGAACTTTCCCGGAAGATCAGTACAGGTAGAGCGGGAGCATCAGATCGGAGAGCTTCTCCGAGGTCTTTCTCAGGTGGAGGCTCAGGATCCGGGCGATCCCCTTGAGCAGCTTGATGCCGATGTGGGGATATTTCCGGAGGATCTCGTCGAACTCCTCCCGGGTGAAGGTGATCAGGGTCGCCTCGGTTCTGGCCCTCACCGTGGCCGACCTCGGAAACTCATCCACCACCGCCATCTCGCCGATGGTGCTCCCCTTGGTGAGCGCGGCGATGACCACGCTGTTGCCCACCGCCGATTTTTTCACCACATCGAGAACGCCGTCCACCACGAAACAGATGCAGCTGCCGATCTCCCCTTCCTCGAAGACCGTGTCCCCCTCCTCGACGGAAAAGACGTGCATGTGTCGGACGATCCGTTTGAGTTCGTCGTCGTCGATCTTGACGAACAGCGGAAGGTCCGTGAGGGACTCGACGATCTTTTTCTTCTCATAGGCCTCAAGTTCTTTCACGGCGCTCCCCATCTCCATGAAGGTTCGATCCTCAATATGCAAAAACCCTTGGGGAATGTATACGTCCGGCCGTGATCTTTCAAGATCTTTCGTCATCCTTTCCGGCGCCGCGTACACATTTCCGGGGGGCGGTCATCCGCAGATCTCCTCCCGGGGCTCGCGATTTTCATGGAGGGACAAGGTCAGCAGCTCCCGGTTGATCAGGTCCATCCGTTCCACCGCCTCCAATATCCGGGAGATGTACCGCCGGAGCACCTCGGGGTTGTCGAGTTGGAGCAGGGAGAGTTCGGCGCTCCCCTTGATCACCATCATCGGATTGTTGAGCTGATGGATCGCCTTGGGCAGGATTTTGAACAGGGGATGGGCCTTGTGCTGATGGCGGAGGTTCTCCTCCACCCGGTGGATCTCCTCCAGGAGCTGGGCCAGGGTAAAGGGCTTTTCGATGAAGCTGTCACAACTGTTCCGGACGGCCTCTATGATCATGTCCTTGTTCCCGTATCCGGTCATGATGATGACGGGGATGTAGTCGTACCGGGTGCGGATGGTTCTGAGCAGTTCGATGCCGTCCACGTGGGGCATGGCGTAGTCGGTGATCACCAGGTCGATCCGCAGGTTCCGATCATCGAGAACCGAAAGGGCGCTCCCGGCGCCCTGAGCTTCGAACACACAGTATTTCCGGCCTTTCAGCCCCCTGGCCAGGCTCTCCAACTGATCGATTTCGTCGTCCACAATCAAAATGTTCATTCTTCACCTCTCTTCCAATGGTGCCGCATCGCCCTTTCCATGAGCGGGGCGGTCGGCTTTTCCCGCACTCTCCGGATCAAGTCCGTCGGCCGGTACCGGCGTGAAACAATCCGCGGTGCCGTTCGCCAATCGCTTTCCAGACATCGTGTCGGGGGGTTAAGCAAGGATCGTGCAAAGGGAAGTTGTCCGGGGGAAAAACGGTACCGACGAAATTCAAAGAGGTTACGGGGTGGGAAAGGAATCGGGAACCCTTTTGGAAAGGGCGACCGGTTCAAAACGGCATGCCGAATCGATACCCCCCGCGGAAATGGAGCGGCGGACGCGCCGGTCAGGGGTGTCCGTAGGCGGCCAGCTTCCGCCGCAGGGTGGTGAGGCCGATCTCCAGCAGCCTCGCCGCCCGGGCCTTGTTCCGGCCGGCCTGTTCGTAGGCGCCGAGGATATGCTCCCGCTCCACTTCCCAAAGGGGCCGGATCGGATCCGACCCGCGGGCGGGCCGGGGAGGAGGGGGGCGCCGCCGGTCCCGGAGATGGGCGGGGAGATGCTCGAAACGGATGGGGCCGCCGCCGGAAAGGTTCCGGGAGGTCCGGAGGATGCTTCGAAGCTCCCGGATGTTCCCGGGATAGTCATACGCCGTGAGAGCCGAAAGGGCGTCCGGGCCGATGCCGTCCCCCCCGGCGCCCTCCGGATCCAGGAAATACCGGATCAGGGGTTCGATGTCGGTCCGCCGTTCCCGGAGCGGCGGAAGGTGGAGCCATGCCCCCTTGAGCCGGTAGTAGAGGTCCTTGCGGAACCGTCCGTCGGCCATTCCCGCCTCCAGATCTTCGTTGGTGGTGGCGATGAACCGGATGTCGATCCGCCGGGGCACGTTGGTGCCGATCCGGAGGTATTCCCCCTCCTGAAGAACCCGGAGGAGTTTGCCCTGGAGACTCGTGGAGAGCAGCCCGATCTCGTCCAGTAGAAGGGTTCCGCCGTCGGCGTGGGCCAGATATCCCTCCCGTTCGATCTCGGCGCCGGTGAAGGCCCCCTTTGCATGGCCGAAGAATTCGGCGTCGAAGAGCCCCTCGTTCAGGGCCGCCATGTTCACGGCGGAGAAGATCCCCCCGGACCGGTCACCGGCCCGGTGGATCGCACGGGCCAGGAGTTCCTTGCCGGTGCCGCTCTCGCCGGTGATCAGCACCGGAACATCGCTGGCGGCGTGGAGTTCCGCCTCCTTGAGGATCCTCAGCACGGCGTCCGAACCGGTGACGATGCCCTCGAACGCCTCCGGACGGGAGAGACACGGACGCCCCCCTTTCCGTTCGAGATCGAGGATATTGAGGAACCGGCGCCGCTCCAGGGCGCGGTTCAGGCAGGAGACGAGGTCCTCCCGTTTGACCGGCTTCAGCAGATAGTCGTAGGCCCCCTTCTTGAGGCACGCCACCGCGGTGGCGGCGTCGTTCAGGGCGGTGACCATGATGCACTCGATGTGGGGGTCGTTCTCCTTGATGTGGGAGAGCAGCGTCAACCCGTCCATCCCCGGCATGGAGACGTCGATGAGGGCCGCCCCGAACCGTTCGCCCTCCGAAAAGGCGCGGGCGGCCCGAACCGGGTCGGGCTCGGTCCGCACCCGCCTGAAACCGGAGATCCGAAGCCCCCGATGGATGGTCTCGAGAAAATCCTGTTCATCGTCCACCACGAGAATCGTGTTCTCCATCCATTCCTCCGAAGGTAAATCGTTGCTTTATGGATATAATGGGGTTATAGGTTACTTATGGAAAAAATATGGGTCAACAGAGCCGAATCTTTCGAGGCCGCCGAATCGTTCGACCGGGAATATTATCGGAACCTGTCCGCCATCGGCCGTCTCGAAACCCTTCAACAATTGCGGGAGGCTCACTTCAGAGCCTCGGGGCTGATTCTCGCGGATGAAAACGGAAAAAGATTACGAGGAGTTTTTAGAGTCATTAAACAACAATGATGTTCGATACTGTATTATCGGTTCATTTGCATTGGCTTTTCATGCCGAACCTCGCTACACGAAAGACCTCGACATCCTCATCGATGCCAGCGCCGATAACGCCCGGAGGATGGTGCGCGCATTGGCGGACTTCGGATTCGGTTCTTTGAATCTGACCGTGGATGATTTTTCCAAAGAGGGAAATATCATCCAGCTCGGGTACGAACCGGTGCGCATTGATATCATAACATCGATCGGCGGACTGCGCTTCTCGGACATCTGGGAAAATCGTGTTCAAGGCACCTATGGGCGTCAAACGGTCAATTTCATGGATCGTGTGCATTTGATCAGATCGAAAAAGATCTCCGACCGCCCGCAAGATCGCGCCGACATTGAACGATTGGAACGGCGGCGCTAAATCCGAGCGGGCATCCGTTTCAGGCGGACCCTGAACGTGCTCCCCTCCCCGGGCACGCTTTCCACCTCGATCCGCCCGTCCATCCCCTCGATCAGGTTGTGGCAGACATAGAGGCCGAGGCCGGTCCCCTCCCCCACCGGCTTGGTGGTGAAGAAGGGATCGAAGATCTTGTTGGCGGTCTCCTCGTCCATGCCCCGGCCGTTGTCGCTCACCTCGATGCCCACCTCCCCGGCGTCCACGCCCCCGGGATCGACCCGCAGGCGGATCCAGGAGCGCTCCTTGTCCTGGGCATGGGCCGCGTTGATCAACAGATTGACCAGGATCTGCTCCAGGGCCTGGGGTTCGGCCCAGACCAGGGGGAGGTCGCCCGGGATCTCGGTCTCCAGCGTCTCCACCATCTTGGTGATCTTCCCCCGGCAGAACGTGATTACGTCCTCGAGGATCGGCCGCAGCGCCACCCAATCGGCGGTTTCGCCTTTTGGGTCCCCCCGCCGGCGCTGGGAGAAGTCCCGGAGACCCGAGACGATGGAGCGAATCCGATCGGAGCCGTGCTCCATGTTGTCGAGGAGTTTCGCCAGGTCCGCCCGGAAGGCCGGGTAGTCCATGCCGAAGAGTTCGAAGTCGGGGTGATCCCGGGCGTGCCGGTCGACGATGGGCAAAAGGGCGTCGAGGTAGTCCCGGAGGATGGGGATGTTGAAGGAGATGAAGGTGTTGGGGTTGTTGATCTCATGGGCCACACCGGAGACGAGGGTACCCAGGGAGACCATCTTGTCCGCCCGAAAGAGTTGTTCCCGCTGCCGTTTCGCCTCCTCCGCCATCCGCTTCCGATCGGTGACGTCCTCCACCACGGCGATGAAATACTTCGGGGAGCCGTCCGGCTCCCGCACCAGGGAGACGGTCAGGTTCCCCCATACCGTGGCCCCGTCCTTGCGGAGGTACCGCTTCTCCATGGTGTAGGTGTCGATCTCCCCCCGGAGCAGACGCCGGGCCTGGGTCTCGTCCGGACTCCGGTCCTCGGGGTGGGTGAAGTCCTGGAACCGCATGTCGGCGAGTTCGTCCGGCGGGTACCCCATGATTTCGCTGTAGCGGTCGTTCATCCGGATCAGCCGGCCGTCGGGACTCGTGAGACAGATGCCCACGGCCGCCTGCTCGAAGGTGGCCCGGAACCGCTCCTCGCTCTCCTGGAGCGCCGCCTCGGCCCGCTTGCGCATGGTGATGTCGTGGGAGACCACCACCACGCTGGTGACCGCCCCGGCCGCGTCCACATAGGGGTAATACCGAACGCTGAAATACTGGGGCTCCTCCCCCGTGAACCGGAAGGAGGCCTCGTACTGGACGGTCTCCCCGGCGAAGCACCGGTCCAGGTACCCTTTGATGGGATGGCTGAAGTCCCGCTGCCCCCAGACGTCGGAGACGGTGCGGCCGACGATCTCGGACCGATCCTTTCCAACGGCCCGGCAATAGGCGTGGTTGGCCGCCTTGTAGACGTAGTTCCGGTCGATCAGGGTCATGAAATCCCCGGAGGCGTTGGCCATGAACTCGTACTTCCGCCAGTTCTCCTCCAGGAGCCGCCGTTCGGTGATCTCCTCGACCACCTTGACCACGCTCCGGACCTTTTGTCCTTCGTCCGGCATCGGATAGCCCCGGACCAGCCACCGCCGGCCGTCCGGCGTGGGGATCTCCGTCTTTGCCGGAACGCCCTCCCGGATGACCCGATCCACCGGACAGGTTGAGCAGATCCCCTGGTCGTGGGACAGGACCTCCCGGCAGGGGCGTCCGGCCGCTTCGGCGCGGGACATCCCCAGATGTTCGGCGGCGGCCCGGTTGACCCATTTGATCCGGTGCCCGGCATCGAGATGGAACACCAGTTCGGGGATGGTATCGAGGATGAGGGCTGTTTCGTGTTCCTCGGGGGGGGCGGCCTTTGGAAGGCGGGATTCGGATCGTTCGCTCATGGGCCCCTTTCGGCGCCGGCATTGTAGAGGCGCTTCGTCCGGAGAATGCCGAGGAGGGCGATTCCCTCCGAGGGAAAGTCACGCCCCCGCATCGGTAACGGAAAAGCCTTCCGGCAGGGTGAACCGGACGGTGGTCCCCACGCCGAGTTCGCTCTCCACGTGGAGCTGTCCGCCGTTGAGTTCCACGAACTCCTTGCAGATGATCAGCCCCAGGTGGGCCCCCTCTTTGCCGGTGATCCCGGCTTTTTTGTAGGGCTTGTCGATCCGGAAGAGGTTGCCGAGGTTCTTGGCCCCCATGCCCACCCCGGTGTCGGAAACGGAGATCTCCCGGAACCCCTCGACGGAGCGGGCGGAGACGGCCACCCGCCCCTGGTTCCGGGTGAACTTGACCGCGTTGGAGATGAGATTCTGGAGCACCGTGGACGCCATGTCCGGATCCGCGTAGACCATGGTCTCCGGCGGTACGTCGTTTCGGTAATCGATGTGCTTGCGCTCGGCGTTCTCCCGGTACCGGTCCATGCTCTCCTGGGCGGCCGGACAGAGATCGAAGGTTCGGGGCTGAGGCTGGATCGTCCCCCGGCGGATGTTGGCCCAGTCGATGATCTTTTCCACCATCCCCAGAGAGTCCTGGGCCGATCGGTGGAGCCGCTGGGCGATGGACCGGATCTCCTTCTCCTTGAAGATGGTCAGGGAATCGGCCAGCAGCCTGGAGGGGCCGACCATGGTGTCGAAGACATTCTTGAGGTCGTGTGCCAGGATGGAGAGGAACCGGTCCTTCACGGCGTTGAGATCCTGGAGTTCCCGTTTCTGACGTTGGATCGTCAACTGGGTGTTGAGACGGGCCAACACCTCCTTCTGGTGGAAGGGCTTGGTGATGTAGTCGACGGCCCCCAGCTCGAACCCCTTGATTTTGTCCGCCGTTTCGGTGAGGGCGGTGATGAAGATCACCGGAATCTCCCGGGTCTCGGGGTTCTCCTTGAGCCGGCGGCAGGTTTCGAAGCCGTCGATCCCCGGCATCATGATGTCGAGCAGGATCAGATCGGGCTTGGCGTAGCCGAGCTGCCGGAGGGCCCCCTCGCCGCTCCGGGCGACCAGGGTCTCGAACCCCATTTCATTGAGGTAGTCCAAGAGGATGTGAAGATTGGTGGGGTTGTCATCCACCACCAGTATGGTCCCCTTTTCCGCGGTTTCGGCTTTCATGGTTCGTCCTCTATGTATGTTGCGATCATCAGTTGGAGTTCATCGATCATCAATCCGTCGGCCAGGTGGACCAGACGACGTCCGAAGGCTTCGTAGGGGGTGCCGAAGCATCTCCGGCCCTCCTTCCGAAGGCGGGTCACATCCCCCTTCATGGCCAGGCGGTGGAGATCCCGCACCATCTCCATGGGCGGCGCCGCTTCCCCTGCCGCCGGAAAGGCGGCGGCCGGCGGCTCCCGGGAGGGCTCCGCATGTCCGGCCTCCGGCGCGGACGGAGGGTGCCGCTCGAAAGTCTCCCCCGTCTCCGGCCGGACCGCCGACGGGGCACGGACCTCCTCCAGGGCCACATCGATCCGGAACCGGCTGCCGACCCCCGGTCGGCTCTCCACCCGGATGGTCGTTCCCATCCTTTCGGCCAGACGGCGGCTGACGGCAAGGCCGACCCCGGTACCGTCGGGGACACCGTCGCCTTTGACCTGGCTGAACGGTTCGAAGATCCGGTCGAGGCGTTCCTCGGGGATCCCGATCCCCGAATCGGCCACCTCGAACCGGATCTGACTGAATCCTTCCCGTTCCGTCCGGAGATCCGGAGAGAGCGCCGTCACGCGGAATTCAACCCGGCCGCCGGCGGTGTACTTCACCGCGTTGCCCAGCAGCTTCAACAGGATCTGCCGCAATCGCCTCTCATCCCCCCTGACATAGCGGGGCAGGTTCCCGTCGAAGACATAATCGAAGGACAACCCCTTTTCCGAGGACCGGGGTTCGATGATCCCCCGGATGTGGTCGGCGAAGACCGCCAGGTCGAATTCCTCTCTCTCCAATTGGAGCCCGCCGGCCTCCATCCTGGAGAGGTCGAGGATGTCGCTGAGCATGGCCAGGAGGTGTTCCCCGTTTTGCCGGATCACCTCCACGGACCGTTTTCCAGCGTCCGGGAGCCCTTCATTCCGCTGGAGGAGCTGGGTGTAGCCCAGGATCGCATTGAGCGGGGTCCGCAGTTCATGGCTCATGTGGGCCACGAACTCGCTCTTGGCCCGGTCGGCCGCTTCCGCCGCCGCCATGGCCGTCTTCAGCTCCGACTCGATCCGGTGTTGTTCCGCCAGTTGCCGGTTCAGGGCCGCGTTGGCGTCGGAAAGGTTTCGGGTCCGATCCTCCACCGTCCGCTCCAATTCGGCCACATTTTTCGATAGTAGCAGAAAAATGGCGGCGATCAACGCCGAAATCACGGATACGCCGATCAGTTCCCGCCTGAACTGGGAGACCGTACCGGCATGGGCGAGGATCTCCCGCTCCGGCGTGGAGACGCCGACGGTCCAGGTGTCTTTGCCGATGCGGATGGAGGTCCAGGTCACCCACTCCCGGCTCCCCCCCGGCTTCCAGACCACCCAGTCGGTGCCCCGGGTGGCGTTGACCACCCCGTCTAGGAACCGATCGAAATGGACGGCCCCCCGGCCGCGGAGGCGAGCCGACAGCGCCCGCGGGGGCCGACCGTGGGAAAGCGCCTCGGGCGACCCCTCGTCGACAATGGGATAGCGACGATTGTACAGTTGGGCGGACCCGGTGGAGAGGACCCGGATCGGCCGGATAAAATACCGGAGGGCCTCCTGCTCCGCGGCATGCCTGGAGAAGCCGTGCCGGCCCATCCGCAGGGAGAGCCAGGAGCGGATCGCCCTGGCCGCCTCGTCGGCCACCTCCATCTGGAGTTCCAGCCAGCCGGCGAGGATCGCCTCCTCCCGCTGGCGGTTGTAGTGGAAGATCCCGAGCCAGAGCAGCAACGTCAGGGTCGACAGGGCGGCGGCCAGGGCAAAGAGCCGTTTGGGCACCATGGCTAGGGGAAAGCCGGGTCCTGGTTCCGCCGACGGTGGATCGGGGCGAAGGGGATCATGGAGGCGCCTCGCCTCAGCCGGCCGCCACCGTCCAGACCACGTAGGCGGCATAGAGTCCCACCAGCGCCCACCCCTCTTTGCGGGTCAGCAGTCGGTCGGTGTAGAGGAAGGCGAACAGGATTATTACGGTCCCCATGAGGATAACGGTGGAGAGGATCAGGGAATCGGTGCCCACCACGATGGCGGGCCGGCCGAGGCAGAGCAGGGCCACCAGCCAGGGGATCCCGAGTCCCACCAGAATGTCGAAGATGTTCGATCCGATGGCGTTGGCCACGGCCATGGACCCCCTCCCTTGCCGGGCCACCAGCACGGAGGAGATCAGATCCGGGGCGGAGGTGCCGGCGGCGAGGAGGGTCAGGGCCACGATCACCGGCGGAATACCGACGCTTTCGGCAAAGGCCACGGCGCTGTCCACCAGGACCCAGCTCAGCCCGGCGATGAGGAGGATGGAGACGATAAAGGCGCGGCCATGGGATCGTTCGACATCTCCGGCCAGCAGGCCGATCCCTTTGCCAACGGCCCGGGTCGCCCGACGAAAAAAGGATGGGCCGGATTCGGGCTTCGGCCGGGGGGCTTCGGCCTCCATCTCCGGATCCACGGTCGGCATGAGAAACAGGAAGATCAGGTAGAGAATGTACCAGACCACAAAAATCACCGCCTCCTTCAAAAACACCCGTCCATCCCAGAAGACGAAGAGGAGCAGAATGATGCTGGTCATGTAAAAGACCGTGTCCCGGATGATGGCCGGCAGGGCGATCCGGGCCTCCTTGAAGATCGCGGAGACCCCGGTGATCACCAGGATGTTGAAGACGGCCGACCCGACGATGGTGCCGATGCCCACGTCGCTGTGGGCGCCGCCCTCTTTGAACAGGGCGATGAGGGCGATGGCCAGCTCGGGGGCGGAGGAGCCCATGGCCATGAGCGATGCCCCGGCCACGTTGGGGGGCAGCCGCCACCGATCCGAGATCCGGTCGAGGCTCGGGATGAAGAACCGGTCCGTCACCACGGCAAGGATATAGATGGAGAGGACCATGGCAAAGAGGGCTGGGACGGCGATCATCGATCCTCCAGAGGGCCCGGGGGGCCGGTGAAAAATGGATACAAAATTCCGCCAAACAATGGTATGACAAAAATCCATGGATACCACAAGAGAAACTTGACCCGTCCCCAAGGACCCATGACCCTACCGAACTCCAAAACGCACAGATCCCTCGCGCTGTGGGCGGTTACCAGGACCGGCGCGGCGTTGGCGGGGCGGGTGGCCGACGGCTGGCCCCGGGCACGGCGCTTCGTTCCGGCCTCCCTGGGGCCTCCGCCGGCGGGCGCGGTCTCCTTCGACCGCCTCTCCGAGGCCGTGGAACGGGAGTTCGTCCGCTTCGACCAACATGTCTTCATCATGGCCGCCGGCATCGTGGTCCGGATCATCGGGGGCCTGCTTCGGAGAAAGACGGTGGATCCGGCCGTGGTGGTCATGGACGAAGCGGGCCGGTTCGCCATCAGCCTCGTCTCCGGCCATGTCGGCGGCGCCAACGCACTGGCCCTTCGGCTCGCGGACAAAATGGGCGCGACGCCCGTGATCACCACCGCCACCGACGTCCACCGGCTGCCCGCCGTCGACGCCCTCGCGGCGGAGGCGGGCCTCTTCATCGAAAATCCCGAAGCGATCAAGGTCGTCAACATGGCCGTCCTGAACGGAACCACCGTGGGGCTCCATGATCCCTACGGATTCCTGCGTCCCCATCTGGCTTCGATTCCCACGCAAAGGGGGATCGGGCGGACGGCGGGGATCTACGTGGACGATGTACAGCTTGACCTCCCCCCCCAAATCCTGGTATTGCGTCCCCGGTCATTGGTGCTCGGCATGGGGTGCAACCGGAACACGGACCTCGCCGAACTGAAGGGGCTTCTCGATGGGCTCCTCCGGGAACACCGGCTCTCCCCGGGGAGCCTTCGCGCCATCGGAAGCATCGACGTGAAATCGGACGAACCGGGGCTCATCGCCCTCGGAAGGGAACTGGGGCTGCCGATCCGATTCTTCTCCCGGGAGGAACTCGGAGGGGTTCCCGACATCCAGAATCCGTCCGAAACGGTCAAACACCATGTTGGAGTCAACAGCGTATGCGAAGCAGCAGCCATCCTGGGGGCCGGGAAGGGTCGACTGATCGTCCCCAAGCGGAAGAGCCGGAACGCGACGGCGGCGGTGGCCCGGGTCGATTGGCCATCGTCGGCATCGGTCCCGGAGGACCCGATCACCTCTCCGGCCGCGCCCGCGAAGTCCTGACCTCGTCGGACACCATCGTGGGGTATACCACCTATATCGATCTGATCCGCCCCATCATCGACGGGAAAAGGGTGATCAGCACCGGGATGACCCGCGAGGTGGCCCGGGTGGAGGCGGCCCTGGCGGCGGCCCTGGAGGGGCGGTGTTGCGCCATCGTCTCCAGCGGTGATCCCGGTATCTACGCCATGGCCGGGCTGGTGTTCGAGATGTGCCGGGAAAAGGCGATCCCCATGGCCGCCGCCGCGGAGACGTCCCCCGCCGGTCCCGGAGTACCGGGAATCCGGCTGGAGGTCGTTCCGGGGATTCCGGCCCTGAGCGCCGGGGCCGCGCTGCTGGGCGCCCCCCTCTCCCACGACTTTGCCGCCATCAGTTTAAGCGACCTCCTCACGCCCTGGGAGGTCATCGAAAAGCGGATCACGGCGGCGGCCACGGCCGACTTCGTCATCGTGTTCTACAACCCCAAGAGCAAAAAACGCGACTGGCAATTGAACCGGGCCCAGGAGATCCTTTTGGCCCACCGGGACCCGCGGACCCCCGTCGGGCTGGTGACATCGGCCATGCGGCGGGGGCAGCGGGTCTCCATCGTCCCCCTGTCGGATCTCCACGCCGCCCCGGTGGACATGCAGACCACCGTCTTTGTCGGCAATACGACCACCGGTGTCCACGACGGGTTCATGATCACCCCCCGTGGATACGCGCGAAAGTATGAATTGTCTGGATAGACCGTCATGCAAGGGTATGTCCAAGTATACTGGGGAATGGACGACGCCGCGGCCACCATCACCCTGGGGCTCTCCCTCCGGGCCGCCGGGGCGGGGCTGAGGGTCTTCCTGGGGCGGTTCTCGCTCCCCGTGGAACCGGACGATGCCGGCGCACTGGACCGGTTCTCGGATCGGATCACCGTTCGACACTACGAACCGGCGGGTTCGGCGGGCGATTTCGGGAGACACCCCATGGATTCCCCCGGTGGAGGGATCCCGGAGGAGATCCGGATCACCCTTGCCGACGGTCTCTATTCGGTGGTCATCCTGGAGGGGATCAACACCGCCGCGGCCGAGGGCCGGATCGAGACCTCGGCCCTCCTCGACCTGATCGACCTCCGTCCACCGCCGGTGGAACTCGTCCTCACCGGACGGCACGCCGGCCCGGAACTGATCGCCGCCGCCGATCTGGCCACCCGGCTGGATCGGATCAACCCATTGGAAAAGGATTTATAGACCGCCGTGTCTTCAACAGAGAAAACCAACGGTAAGGCCCCCTGCCTGGCGGTGTTCGGCACCGGATCGGAGGTGGGCAAGAGCATCGTCACCACCGCGATCTGCCGGTTTTTCGCCAACAGCGGATTCCGCGTGGCTCCGTTCAAGGCCCAGAACATGTCCAACAACTCGGGCGTGACCCCGGAGGGGCTGGAGATGGGTCGGGCCCAGATCGTCCAGGCCGAGGCGGCCGGGATCTCCCCCCACGTCAACATGAACCCGATCCTCCTCAAGCCCACCAGCGACGTGGGCTCCCAGGTGGTGCTCCTGGGCAAGGCCCTGGAGAACTGCACCGCCGCGGACTACCACGCCAAAAAAGACCATCTCTATCTGACCGCCTGCGCGGCCCTGGACCGGCTCCGGGAGAAGAACGATCTGGTGGTCATGGAGGGGGCCGGATCGTGCGCCGAGGTGAACCTGATGGCCCACGACATCGTCAACTTCCGGATGGCCGAATACGGAGACGCGCCCGTGATCCTGGTGGCGGACATCCACCGGGGCGGGGTCTTCGCCCAGATCGTCGGAACCCTGGCCTGCCTCGACCCCGAGCGGCGGCGCCGGATCGCGGGGTTCATCATCAACCGGTTCCGGGGGGACATCGCCCTTTTCAAGGAGGGGGTCCAGTGGATCGAGGAACAGACCGGAAAGCCCGTCTTCGGGGTCCTGCCCTGGTACACCCACATCCGCATCGAGGCGGAGGATTCGGTGGTGATCGAAAACCCCGAACTCGCGGCCGCCTTCCAGAAGGAGGGCGACCCTCCCATCGCGGTGATCCGGATCCCCCACATCTCCAACTTCACCGACTTCGATCCCCTCTACAAATTGAAGGGGGTTCGGGTCTTTTTTCTGGAGAAGCCGCGGGATCTGACCGATTTTCGGGCGGTGATCCTTCCGGGCTCGAAAAACACCCGATTCGACCTCCAGTGGGTCCGGGAGAGCGGATGGGAGGACCGGATCCAGGAGTATGTCAAACACGGAGGGCACGTGCTCGGCATCTGCGGCGGATACCAGATGATGGGCCGGTTCATCCACGATCCCGAGGGGTTGGAGGGGGCGCCCGGAACCTCCGAGGGCCTGTGCCTCCTTCCCGTGGAGACCGTTCTCAAGGCCCCCAAAACCACCACCCTGACCCGGTTCAAGTGGTGCAAGGCCCGGGGGAGCGGATATGAGATCCACATGGGCCGGACCAAGCGCCTGGAGGGAAAACCGCTCTTCAAGGTCCAGGAGCGGAACCGGAGGGAGTGTAAGGGAGAGGACGGCAGCCGGACCGAGGACGGACGGGTCCTGGGAACCTACATCCACGGTCTCTTCGACGCGCCGGGGATCACCCGCCGGTGGCTCGGCTCCATCGGGCTCGACACGGTCAAGGTCGACAGGACCAGCGGCCTTACCGCCCGGGACAAGGAGTACGACCGCCTGGCCGACCATTTCGAGGCCCACGTGGACATGGATCGGCTCCGGGAACACCTCGGTCTGACCGATGCACCGGAGGCCGGGGGATGAAGGGGATCCACTTCGTGGTGGGGGGGTGCAAAAGCGGAAAGAGCGCCCACGCCCTGGGCCTGGCCGATGCATCCGGGGAGGGGCGGAAGGTCTTCATCGCCACCTGCGTGCCCCGTGACGAGGAGATGACCCTCCGGGTCCGGCGCCATCAGGCGGAGCGGGACGCCGCCTGGCGGACCGTGGAGGCGCCGATCCGGCTTCCCGAAGCGGTGGAAGAGCATGGCAAGCAAGGGACCCTCGTCCTGGCGGACTGCCTGACCCTCTGGATCACCAATCTTCTGATGGAGGAGATGGCGGATGCGGATCTCCTTCGCAGGGTCGACCGACTGGTGGAGGTTCTGGCGGCGGCCGGCGGACCGGTGATCCTGGTCTCCAACGAGGTGGGGGCGGGCATCGTTCCCGAAAACCGGCTGGCACGCAGGTTCCGGGATCTGGTGGGCACGGTCAACCAGCGGGTGGCCGCCGCCGCGGATCGGGTGGTCTGGACGGTGGCCGGCATTCCGGTGGTCATCAAAGGGGTTCGATGAAAGACAGCGGTGCCTTTCGGGATCCCCCGGTCCGGATGGCCGATCACTTCTCCATCTTCATCTACCCCTTCGAACATGGGTTCGAGGAGAAGGGGCGGCCCCGATTTCTCGACCAGGCGTGGCGGGGGGGCTGGCGGCCCTGGATCTGGCGGCTGCCCGACGGGGCGGCCCTGGTGGATCGGCTCACGGAACTCGACCGGCGACATTCCCCGGCCCTGATGGATTTCGTCTATCCGGAGTACCGGTGGCTCACGGGCTGCGCGGAGGTCTACCCCCACTTCTGTTCCGCCTATCTCAAGCAGCGCTGCGGGAACTGCCCCGGCCCTTCGAATCCGGCGACCCTGGGACGGCTGGCCGACACCCTCCACGAGAAGACCCGATCGGCCAAGCGGGGGCGCGACTGTCTTCCCCACCTCTGGGCCGGGCTGAACCGGCACGCCACGCTCCATCTCACGGTCGATTTCGGAGATGAAAAACGGCGGTTCGGGGAGTACCGGTTCGCATCCGGATCCCGGAAGGAGGATTTCCGGTTCAAGATCGACTGGGTGGACGCCTTCCTGTTCTCCTCGGGGACCGGTCTGCTCTGCATGAAGACGACCCTGCTGGCCCCGGCGAAAAAACCGAGAAAAGAGTCCGACGCGGACCGGCTGACCCTCTTCCACCGGCAGTTTCGGGAGATCAACCGGCGCTCCGAGAAGCTCGGCTTTCTGGAACAGTGGCTGGGAAGCCTGACCGGCAAAGCCGCCTCCGCCCCATCGGGCCCCCCTCTTCCGGGGCTGGCCCGCCGCGCCAGCCGGTTCCACCTCTTCGCCCACATCCATCTCGACAACGCCTACGGCCAGTACAACCCGCCGGTCTGCCCGGAGACCTACTACAGCATCGAACTGTACTACCGGGGGATCGACCGTTTCGACGCCCTCCTCTACGATATGGCCGTGGCCCAGTATCCCGAGTCCATCAAGAAGGACGGCCCGTCCAAACCCTCCCTGGAATACCTGAAAACCTCCCTGCTGCCGTCGCACCGGGTGTTTCTGTGGAAAAACCGGCGGGCCATGATCATGGACGACACGGCGGTTTTCGCCACCCTCAGCGACCCGGGACCGCCGTCTTCGAAGGTACACGAGGAGATCTTCTTCCCCCTCCACCTCCAGGCCCTGGCCCAGAAGGCCCGGCTTCTCTGGTTCGCCGACCGGCTGAACCCCAAATGGCTGGAGGAGGAGGGCGAGGAGGCGGCCTGGGAGATCCATCGGGCCTTTTCGGCGTTCAAGAACGAGCAGTGGCACGTGGGCGACGGCGGCGAACCGGAACTGGCGTCCCTACGCCGTGTGTATCGGTCGGCCCTCTCCCTGGAACGGTCCTTTCGACGGGCGGAGTCCGCGGTGGCCGATCTGGAGACGGTTTCCCGGCAGCGGTACCGCAGGCACCGCATCCTCCAGGCCTGGGCGGTGATCGTTCTGCTCCTCCTGCTGCTTCTGATGAGCATCCCCCATTGAACCGGAGATTCCAAACAAGCCCCGTGGCCGATTGGGCGTACCACCGGGAGCGACATCGATGACGGCCACAGGATGGTTCAAGATTCCCGAATCGCTGGTGGCCGCGGTGCAATTCCTCACCGTGATTCCCATCCGGGGACCGGAGAGATTCGAGCCGGTCCCCATGGTGGCGTACTTTCCGGTGGTGGGGCTCCTCCTGGGGATCGGGGTGGCCCTTCTGGACGTCATCGCCGCCCAGCTCTGGCCCCGGCCGGTGGCCTCCCTCCTCGACGTCCTCTTTCTGGTCCTGCTGACCGGGGCCTTCCATCTGGACGGGCTCGGCGACACGGCGGACGGCCTCTACGGCCGCCGGCCGAGGGAGACGGCCCTGTCGATCATGAAGGACAGCCGGGTGGGGGCCATGGGGCTGGTGGCCGTCGTCTCGATTCTGGCGGTGAAGTGGGCGGGGGTGGCGAGCCTCGACGGCCATCGAACCTACCTTTTGATCCTGATCCCGGGCCTGTCCCGGGGGGCCATGCTCTTCGGCTTCCTCTTTCTCCCCTACGGCCGGCCGGACGGCGGAACCGGCCGGAGTTTCTTCGACCGATCCCTGGGGGCGTACGATTTCCGCTGGGTGGCCCTGACCCTGGCGCTCTGCCTGCCGGCCGGGCGGACCGGGATACTGTTGATCGGCGTTTTCGGGGCCCTGGTTGCGGCGGCCCTTTTCTTCTACCACCGCAGGATGGGGTGCATCACCGGCGATATGCTGGGGGCCCTCTGCGAAACCACGGAAGCCGGGCTCTTTCTCATGGCCTCGGCGGGAGGGATGGGATGATCACGGGACACGGCGGCAATATCTTCAGTCTGGCGCGGCGCCTGGGGTGCGTCCCGGACGAGATCCTCGACATGAGCAGCAACGTCAACCCCCTGGGGCCGCCTCCGGGGCTCGTCGAGTTCCTCTCGGTCCAGCTCGAACGGATCAACGCCCTGCCCGAGCCGGATGCGTCCATGGCGATCTCGGCCTTCGCCGACCACCACCGGGTGGCGGAGGAGCGGGTGGTGGGCGGCAACGGCACCACCCAGCTCATCTACACCCTCCCCCTGGCCCTGGGCAGCCGGCGGGCCGTGATCCTCGGCCCCACCTACGCCGATTATGCCGATGCCTGCGCCATGTACGGGGTCCCCTTCCAGTACCATCTCGCCGACGAATCCCGGGACTTCCGGCCGGATCTCGCCGCCCTGGAGAAGGATCTCGCCGGGGCCGACACGGTTTTTATCTGCAACCCCGACAACCCCACCGGGGTTTTGATCCCCGCGGAAGATCTTTTGGACCTCTGCCGGCGCAACCCGGAGGTTCGGTTCATCATCGACGAATCCTACCTCCCTTTCGTGGAGGAGGGAGAGAAGGAGAGTCTCCTCGGCCGCGACCTCGACAACGTCCTGGTCCTCCACTCCATGTCGAAGATCTTCCGGGTTCCCGGCCTGCGGATCGGCTTCGCCGTGGCGCCGGAACCCCTCATCAAGAAAATCGGCTGGTACGCCCAGCCGTGGGCCATGAACAGCCTGGCCCAGGCGGCGGTCCTCTTCCTCATGGGACAGCGGGTGGGGACCGGGGACTTCATCCGGAAGACAAGGCAGATCCTCGGCGATGAGCGGCGGACCATGGAAGAGAAACTGGGGTCGTTCGACCAGGTCCGGCCCATCCCCGGCAAGACCGCCTTTCTCCTGGTGCGACTGCCGCCCTCGAAGACCGCCGACGAGGTTTGGGAGGCCCTGGCCCAAGAGCGGATCCTGATTCGGAACTGCGGCAACTTCATCGGCCTCTCCGAACGGTATATCCGGATCTCTTTGAAAACGCCGGAGGAGAATCGGATGGTGTTGGAGAAGTTGACCGGGATTCTATAGGTTATTCAGACTAGCACCAGATGCTCCCCCATAATTGGCTCCGATCTCACCGTTACACCTACTTAAAGGCCACAAAATCAAGAACCTTCTCCAATTAGGTCTGTCAATTCCCATCAAGACGGCCTTTTTCCTGTTGCCGTTGCCCCCCTGTCGGAGTGTCGCCGAGGTCTGTTAGACCTTGGCAAAAATGGGCAGCCTGATCCGGAACTGCGACAACTTGATTGGGCTTTCCGAACGGTATATTCGAAACTTCCTGAAGACGCCGGTGAAAAATCGGATGGTGTTGGAGAAGCTGACCGGGATTCTATTGGCTTTTCAGCAGGCTAGTCGTCTATTGTGGGTCTTGCGACAGTTTGAACAGCTTGGCTGAATAGAGAATCGAAAGCGATTCCGTTTCCCACCCCATCCCCCGTTTCGAATATTGACTTTCCGACCGGATATTAGGATACTGGAGTCGAGATCGAGACGATCCTGAACGACGCCCTAAAACGGACGAAAACCGGATCCGAGCCGCCTGTTATGCACCAGTACGATGTCGCCTCCAAAGTTCTGATGGAAACCTGCCGGGACGAACTCATCCGGTACTTCACCGGAATCGATGTCGCGGAGAGCACCCAGATTGAGGAGCTGCCCCAGGAGACCGTCAGCCTCAAGCGCAGCGATTTTCCGATCATGGTGACGGGCCGGGACGGGGTAAAACAACTGCTTCTTATCGAACTCCAGAGCCAATGGCACGACCGGGTTTCCCTGCATCTTTTGGACCACCGGACCCGGTATCAGATCAAATTCGAAATCGACCCGAAAACCTTCGTGATCTTGCTCAAACCGTCCGGAACAGCCGTGAACGTCTATGAAAACAGTGAGGTCCGTTTCACATTTCGACTCATCAAGATCTACAAGATGGACGCACGGGAGTTGGTGGACACCGGCCCGGTCTGCCTGCTGCCCCTCGTGCCCCTTATGAAGGGCGGTCGGGATCTGCTCACCGAGGCCGACGACATCATCTACCGCAGCGAGCGTACCCGAACCGAAAAGGCCGACATGCTTACCTCCATGGCGATCTTGTCGGGCCTCGTATCAAAAGATTTACCCGTTGAATTGATCAACCGGAGGAAAGATATCATGATCGAGTCCACCGCATACGACATCATCAAACAGGATGGGATTGCCGAAGGCATGGTTCTGGATGCCCGAAAGATGCTGATGGCCGCCATCGAAGCCCGTTTCGGGCAGGTTCCCGAGGACATCACGAAAATGGTGGAAGGGATAGCCGATCGCAACATTCTGGAACTACTTCTGAAACAGGCCGTGACCTGTCAGGATATGGATGTGCTCCGCAACAAGATGGCGATGACGGGGAAATCGTATGGATGACCGGCCATTCTTGACCGCTCTCCCATGCCCCAAACCAGAATCTCCCTGAAGATACCAAAGCAGAATCCATATGGCGGGGGGGAAAGCCGCCGCTCCCGGCACCCCCTCATCCCACCCGCAGGTCCATCCGCCTCTCCAGCTCGGTTCTCACCGCCTCCGCCCCCTCCCGTCGCCGCATGTCCCAGGCCATCTTGGTGGGGAAGGCCACCAGGATCAGAAACACCAGGAAAAAGAGAAAGGCGTGCCGGACCCACGCCACCCAGAGCATGATCCCGGTGGCGGCGATCAGCAGCGGGATGTGGATGTAGATGGGCTCGTTGGAACCGACGGACGCGGCCACGCCCTGCCGATCGATGATCCGTCCTAAAGGCATCGATTCGAGGAGATTGCGAAAGGTCCGGTATCCATTCTGACCGGCGTGATTCAGATCCTGGGAACGGAGGACCACCTCTCCGTCCTCTCCGGCGAGGGTGAGCACACAAAAGGGACCGATGCGTCTCTTCCGGCCGAAGAGGAGGTTCACCCCCGTGATCCGGTCCCACAGTAAATACTGATCCTCCTCTTTTCCCCCGATCACCATCCCCTCATCCGATATTTTCACGGGAAACCCGGTGTCGAACCGATGGTTTTTGAAGTTGAAGACTTCCATATTCCCCCTTGTTCTCGCTAGTATCGCCGGAAACCGTTCCTCTCCGGTTCCGGAAGCTGTCCGAGCGGCCCTTTTTCCGGGCGGGATCCTTGCCGGGGTTTTTTCCGAGGTGCGGCCGAGGTCGGGGACCGCCCCCGATTCCTCTCGCCCCCCACAAGCGCGGACAGGGATGCCACCATCTCCTGCATGTGTTTCGCCTGGCGGTTCATCTCCCTGGAGGCTTCCGTGGAGCCCTGGGCAGTGGCCGTGTTCCGATGGGTCACCTTCTCGATGGCGCCCACGGCCCGGTTCACCTCCTCGAGGCCCTGGTGTTGTTCCTGGGACGCGGCGGCGATCTCTCCGATGAGGGAGACGATCCGGTCCGCCTCCCGGGCCAGGGTGGTGAAGGCCTCGGCGGTGGCCGCCACCTGGATCCGGCCTTCCTTTGTGCCGGTGACGGTGGCATCGATGAGCCCTCCCGTCTCCCGGGCCGCCTCCCCCGATCGCAGGGCCAGCTTCCGGACCTCTTCGGCCACCACGGCGAACCCGCCCCCCGTCCCTCCGGAACGGGCCGCCTCGATGGCGGCGTTGAGGGCCAGCAGGTTGGTCTGAAAGGCGATGTCGTCGATGGCCTTGACGATCCTCCTGCTTTCGTCGCTCGACCTGGAGACATCCTCCATGGTCTCGACCAGCGTGTCCATGGCGCTGGCGGCTTCGGCCACGAGCCTGGAGACATCCCCCATGAGCCGGTCCGCCTGGGCGGCGTTTTCGGCGTTCTGCCGGGTCATGGCCGACAGTTGCTCCAGGGAGGCCGAGGATTCCTCGATGGCGGCCGCCTGGGAGGCGGCCCCCTCGGAGAGAGCGGCGCTCTCGGAAAACAGCCGGGCCGACGCCGAGACAACACTGCCGATGCCCCGGTTCATCCCCGAGATCACCCCCTTGGTCCGTTTCAGAACGGCACGGGAGGAGATCCAAGCGTAGAGGAGGCCCAGCAGGAGCGCGGCGAGAACGAACCCCAGAATCAGCCGCTTGGAAAACCGTTCCACCGCCGCCAACCGGTCGGAGATGATCCGGCCCAGGTCTAAAAAGAGGGCGTCGATGCCCTTCCCATGCTTTCCCATGGCCTCCCGGTGGCGGATCTGCTTCTCCACCTCCCCCCGGTACCGCCGAATGGCCCCGGCATAGTCGTCCATGGCGGTCCGGAGGCGATTTCCCACCGCGCTCAGGGACTCGCTCTTCTCCACCCGTTTCCGCCACGCCTCCAGTGCCTTCTCCATCCCTTCGAGGGTCTGTTCCACCATCCGCCATCGATTCTCGGTATTCCGCCCCGTGTAGACCTTGACGGCCGAGTGCATCAGCAGGTTGGCGGCGCGCATCTCATCCACCAGAAAGTCTCCCTCGTCGATGGCGGTCCGGATCTCCGACTGGAGTTCGTCCATCATCGTTTCGGCCAGGATCTTGGCGTTTTCCGACCCGACGTAGAGGCTGAACGCGCCGAGATACCCGGTGATCTCCTCTTTCCCCTCCCCCAGGAGGCTTCCCACCCCCAGCTCCCGGGCCAGGCGCCGGACCGCCGCGTCCACGGTTTTGAGGCTCCCTTCCAGGGCGGTCAGGGCCCGCTCCTTTTCCACCCGCTGGATCTCCCTGGCCTGATCGTAGTTGTGGATCAGGTATTGGGTGACGTGTTCCTTTGCGGCGGAAAAATCCTTCTGGATGGCATGGATCTCCTTGTAGAGGGAGACCCCCTTCATCAGATGGGTGAGGGCGATGTACCCCGATCCTCCGACGGCCAGCAGCAGTGTCAGGATCAGGGCGTACCCCAACCCGATCCGTCTTCCCAGTGTCATATTCCGAAACATGATGGACTCCATAAGCAAGGGGGCGGTGGAACGGGTCGGTCGGCGCTCCATCCCTCATCCATCGGCGAGAAGCGCTCTTTCACAGGCGCTTGAACCATGACCATCTTTTCAAAAATCGCCTGAAATGGAAAGGGCAAACTTCTATGGAGAAGGTTTGCATTCATCCCCTTCCGTGTGGTACACACCATCTCTTTGGTGAGTTTTCGAACCGACCTTTCAAGGAAACGTATGGGCCTGTTGACGATCGCAAGTTTGCCGGTGGCGTTTCTCCTGGACCTGGTGGCGGGAGATCCCCCGTCCCTGCCCCACCCCATCCGGTGGATGGGCATCGCCATCGAAAAGGGAGAATCCGCTTTCCGACGGCTACCGGTCCCGCCCGCGGGGGCCGGCGGGCTACTGGTCCTCGTCCTCGTCCCTGCGGCCTGGTCCCTCACGGCTCTTGCCGTTTTCTGGGCTCGAGCGGTCCATCCCTGGGTCGGAATGGGGCTGGAGGTTCTGCTGGTCTACTACACCCTCTCCGTTCGATCCCTGGAAGAGGCGGCCATGGCGGTCCATCGGGCAATGCGGACCGGCGAGACGGAGGCCGGCCGATCGGCCCTGGCCATGATCGTGGGAAGGGATGTCCGGGAGCTTTCCGAGGCCGGCGTGGCCCGGGCCGCCGTGGAGACGGTGGCCGAGAACCTGGTGGACGGCGTCTTGGCGCCGCTCTTCTTTGCGGTCATCGGCGGCGCGCCACTGGCCATGGCTTACAAAATGGTCAACACCCTCGATTCCATGGTGGGGTACAAGAACGATCGGTACCTGGAATTCGGCCGGTTTGCGGCCCGTCTGGACGACGCCGCCAACTTTGTCCCGGCCCGCCTTTCCGTTCCCGTGATCGCCCTGGCGGCCCAAATGGTGGCCGGAAGGGGGAGATCCGCGTTCTCCCTCGCTGTCTCCGAGGGACGGAACCACGCCTCCCCGAATGCCGGATTCCCCGAGGCCGCCTTTGCGGCGACCCTCGGGATCTGGATGGGGGGCCCCAACATCTACCACGGCCGGAGGGTGGAAAAGCCCTACATCGGTCGGGGCCTGCGGGAGGCGGAACCCGGCGATATCCCCAAAGCCTGCCACCTGATGATCCTCTCCTCGGGTTTGTGGATGGCGCTCCTCTGGGCGGCCTCCGCCCTGCTCGGTCGGTTTCTTTAGGACCGGAGGCCCATGCACCCTGCCCTGCCAAGATCTTCCAAAGGCGAGAGGATGCTGTCGCCGTCATGATCTTCGTGGCCGACAACCTTCAGATCACCGATCCCGTCATCGACCAGGCGGTGAAACAGGAGGATCCGGCGCCGATCCAGGCCCTGGTGAGACGATGCGAGGCGGCCGGGGCCGAGGCCATCGACATCAACTCCGGGCCCATGACCAAGACGCCGGAGAAAATGGGGTTCATGGTGGCGGCGGTCCAGGCGGTCACCGACCTGCCGGTTCTCATCGACACGGCCAATCCCCTGGCCATGACCGAAGGCCTCCGGGCCAGCCGGAAGACATCGATCATCAATGGGTTCTCCCTGGAACCGGTGAAGCTTGCGGAGATCCTCCCGCTCGCCGGCGAGTTCGACGTGGAGATCATCGGGTATCTCCTCGATTCCCACAGTCATGTGCCGCCGGATGCCGCCGGCAGGCTCGAGGTGGCCATGGCGGTCTTCGAGGCGGCCGGAAGCGCGGGCGTTCCCCCCTCCCGGTTGATCATCGATCCGGTGGTGGCGCCGGCGGCCTGGGCCGACGGCGTGGTCCAGAACCGGGAGATCCTCTCCGTGATCCGGCAGCTGCCGGATCTGATCGGAGAGCCGGTCAGGACCATCGGCGGCCTCTCCAACCTGACCACGGGCGGGGCGCCCCTGTCGAAGAGACGCCTCCTGGAGAGGAGCTATCTGCCCATGCTGGCCGCGGCCGGGCTCAGCTTCGCGTTGATGAACGTCCTCCACGAGGAGACCATGGCCGTGGCCCGGGCCTGCCGGGCCCTCACCTCCGGCGGAATCTTCGCCTGGGAGGCCCTCTGAACCGTCGCGGCCTCGACCGCCGAACCGCTTTGGATCGCCTGACCGCCTTTGCCGCTTGACACCCCTTCGACTTTCTTCTATTCGGTTACCATCATTCGGTATCACCATGTAACGTCAAGAGGAGGAACCATGAACCGATATTTCCACACCGCATGGACGGCCATGATTCTGGGCGCCGTGCTATTTACGGCGACCGCTCTCGCGGCGGGCAAGGATATCCTGGTGGTGGGCGTACCGTCGGACATCCACACCCTGGACCCTGCGGTCTCCATCGACAACAATGACTGGCGACAGATCTATCCGTGTTACGACCGGCTGGTGAAGTACAAGGTCGTCCATGGCCACGGCACCACGAGCGTGGAGCCCATGGCCGCGGAATCGATGGCCGTGTCGGATGACGGCAAGATCTGGACCTTCAAGATCCGCAAGGGGATCCGCTTCGAAGACGGCCGTCCCCTGGACGCCGCGGCCGTCAAATTCTCCTTCGACCGGGTCAGAAGCATCGGGATGGGGCCGGCGGACAACCTGAGCGCCATCGACGCAGTGGAGACGATGGACGACTACACCGTCAGGATCACTCTGAAAAACCGCTTCGGCCCTTTCCTCCAGACCCTGGCCACCACCGCCGGCTCCATCGTCAATCCCAACATCATGGCCCACGAGAAAGACGGCGACATGGGTCGGGCCTGGCTGAGCGAACACACCGACGGCAGCGGGCCGTTTACGCTCCACCGGTGGACCCGCGGCGAGCGTTGCGTTCTGATCGCCAAACCGACCCATTGGAGCGGGGTGCCGAAACTCTCCAAGGTGATCGTTCGGTTCATGCCCGATTCGACGGACCGGCGCACGGCTCTGGAACGGGGGGAGATCGATATCGCCGAGGGGATCCCCATGGATCGAATTCCGGCGCTGGAAAAGCACCCGGAGGTGGTGGTCCGGAAATACCTCTCCCAGTTCGTGGAGTACGTCTACCTCAACAATCGAAAACCGGCTCTCAAAGACGCAACGGTCCGCCGCGCCCTCTCCCATGCGGTGGATTACCAGGGGATCATCGAACAGGTCCTCCAGGGGGAGGGGATCCAGATGCGCGGCGCCATCCCCCAGGGGATGTGGGCCCACAAACCGGACGCCTTCCAGTACACCCGGGATGTGGACAAGGCCAGGGCCCTGCTCCAGGAGGCCGGCCTGGAAAAAGGCCTGTCGCCGACCCTGATCTATTCGGAGCGGCGCCCCACCTGGGACCGGATCGCCAAGATCCTCAAGGATAACTTCGCCGACATCGGCGTCGATCTGAAGCTATCGAGGATGTCCAATGTCGCTCTCAGGGAAAAGGTCGACCAGGGTGATTTCGATCTCTGCCTGGGGGCATGGAGCCCCGATTTCGCCGACCCGTACATGTTCATGAACTTCTGGTTCGACTCCCGGCTCTGGGGGCTTTCCGGGAACCGGAGCTTCTATCAAAACGAGACGGTCGACGACCTGATCCGCCGGGCCGCCGGGGAGACGGATAAACAGAAACGGATCCGCCTCTACAACCGTGCCCAGGAGATCATCCTCCGGGAGGCGCCCTACATCTTCCTCTACCAGGTCAACACCATGGTCCCCATGCGCAAAACCGTCCGGGGATATGTCTACAACCCATTGCTCGAGTCGATGTACAATTTCAGGGATATCGCCAAAGAGTGACCCCCCCAAAGCCGGTTCGGAGGTGTAATCCACTCAATGTGAACGCTTTTTTAAATTCCATGAAGCTTCTTCTCATTTCCGCAAACACGGAACAGATCAACATGCCCGTCCTTCCGTTGGGCATGGCCTGCGTGGCCGCCGCCGTCGAGGCGTCTGGGCACCACGTCGACACCCTCAATCTGATGACCCGTAAGAACACACGCGGCCGGATCGCCGAGGCCGTCCACAGGGGAGCGCCGGATCTGATCGGCATCTCCGTCCGGAACATCGACGATCAGATCATGGAAACGCCCATGTTTCTCCTCGATTCCGTGAAGCGGGTCGTCCGGGAGTGCCGGGAGCTTACGGACCGCCCCATCGTCCTGGGCGGCGCCGGGTACAGCATCTTTCCGGATGCCGCCCTGGCCTATCTCGGCGCCGATA
>CAYSLC010000045.1:0-18254 GCA_964431545.1 uncultured Desulfobacteraceae bacterium
AACTCGATCTCGGAGAGGAGGAACCCGAGGAGGCCGCAGCCGAGGAGGAGATGGACCTGGAACTCGATCTCGGGGAGGAGCCCACGACGGCGGAGGCCGGAAACGAGATCGATCTGGAAATCGACATGGATGAGGCGCCCGCCGACCAGGAGATGGACTTGGAGATCGACCTCGATGAAGCCCCTTCCGACGAAGCGGTGGAACTGGAGTTCGATTTCGACGAGGAAGAACCGGTTGCAGCCGGGGAAGAGGGTGATTTCGAGCTGGATCTGGACATCGACGACGAAGAAACGTCCAAAGAACGCACCGCTGAACCCGTGGACTTTGATTCTGGCGCCGATGCCGAGGAGACGACCGCAGCCGACGCGCCGGTCGGGGATGAATTGGAAATCGAATTCGACCTGGAGGGAGAAGACGGCTCCGAAGAGCTGGAACTCGATTTCGGCGCAGACACCCCCTCCGGGGGAGAAGAGGAACTCGAACTCGATTTCGGTGGGGAGGAGGCCGGAGGTTCACCGGAGGATGACATGGAACTCGAGTTCGATCTTTCCGGAGATGAAGATGAACCCCCCGCCGAAGACGAAGGCATGGCCCTTGAGCTGGATCTCGACTCGGAAGACGGCGCCCCCGAGGAGAAACCGTCGGAGGACCTTCAGCTCGACATGGACCTGGAAACCACCATGGTGGAGTCCGACCAGCAACGGGACGAGGAGTTCGATTTCGATCTCGACCTGGGACCCAAACCGGCGGATTCCGGCGGGGAGGAACTCGCGGATGACTTCGAGTTCGACCTGGAGGATGATGAAGAAGGCGCGGATGCCACCGTAATCTTCGACATGGATGCCGACCTGAAACCCAAAGCCGAGGAGCCGTCCGAGGCGGAGGAGGACTTCGAGTTCAGTTTCGATATGGATGAAGAAGGCGAGCCTACCATCGCGGAAGGCGATGTGGCCGACTTCGAAGATGATGCCGATCTCACACAAGTCTATGACATGGGGGTCCCGGAAAAAAAGAAAAAGCGCAAGGGCGCCACCGAACCGACGGTCCCTACACCGGAATCCGAGATCGAGAGCTTCGAGGATTTCGAAGACTACGACGAAGAGGAAGAAGAGATTCTTCCCGAACCAAAAAAGCCCAAAAAACCGAAAAAGAAACGGTCTCTCGTTAAGATGCTTCTGGGAGTCGTCGTCATCGGAGGCATCATTTACGGGATCTTTGCCATGGGGTATTTTACGCCCATACGGTCTTGGCTATCTGATTTGCCCATCATCGGTGAATATTTTCAGAGCCAAGAAGGGGAAATCTTGCCCCTGGAAAACACCATCAGCTCCCAATTCGTTCGCAATCCGAACGCCGGAACCCTTTTTATCATCAGCGGAGAGGTGAGAAACGACTACAGACAGCCGAGGGATTTCATCCAAGTGACCGGTAAGCTCTTCGCCGATGGATCCCTCGTCCGTCAAGAGACGGTATTCGGCGGAAATACCCTGTCCAAAGTGGAGCTGACCGACCTGAGTCTGGAAATGATCCGGGAGAGGCTCAACAGAAAATACGGCCAAAGCAACGCCAACGTCAATGTGGAGCCCGGGGAGACGATCCCCTTCATGGTGGTTTTTACGAACCTTCCGGACAAGCTGGACGAATATTCGGTCCAGGTGGAGAATTCGGAGCCGTCCCAGGGATAGGGAGGCGACTTTTTTTGCTTGACCCATTCATTTGGTTGGTGTAGATAAAGGATCTTTCATTTTGGCGATGTAGCTCAGGTGGTCAGAGCATACGGCTCATATCCGTAGTGTCCGGGGTTCAAATCCCTGCATCGCCACCATCATGATCAGAACAAGGCCCTCCATGAATGGGGGGCCTTTTTTTCGTTTGGCCGTTCGAGTGATAAATCGGTCAGGATCAATATGGCCTTGAAAAACAGGTCCGAATTTTCTACTATTCACGGACGGACTTGGAACCGACAACTTCCGATTGACCGAGGTTCTCAATACCCATGATCACCGGATTCGAAAAAATTGTGGAGGAGCGCATCCAGAAGGCCCAGCGGGACGGTCTTTTCGACGATCTGCCCGGATCGGGAAAGCCGATGATCCTCGAGGAAGGCCCCTCTGTGGCCGAGGATCTGCGGCTCGCCTATAAAATATTGAAGAACGCCGATTGCCTGCCGCCGGAGATCGAGGTGAAGAAGGAGATCCGGCGGACTGAGGATTTGCTGGAGGCCATGCCGGATACCCCGGAAAAGTACCATACCCTCAAGAAGCTCAACTTCCTGATCATGAAGCTGAACTCCATGCGAAGCGCCTCTGTTGAAATGGAAATTCCCCAGAGGTATATGCCCCAATTGACGGAGCGTTTCGGCGACCATTCCAGCCGGAAAAAATAGCCGGGCGCCTCTGGGATCGATCCGAATCCATGGCCAATAAAGAAAAGAAGGAAGGCGGCCTGTTCAAGGGCGTCTTCGTGGCCTATTTCATTCTGTTGTTCCACGTGGCCCTGTTGGTGATCGTGGGATGCATGGTCCTCTTCTTCCGGGGATTCATCCAGTACACCCTCTGGATCTTTTTGGGAATCGGGTCCCTGATCCTTCTGTCCGGCCTCTTGTTCCTCCGGCGCATGATTCGGGAGAAGCGATCCCTGGGGGAGATGCTCGACTCCTCCACCTTCAAGGGCCGCTCCGTGGAGGTGAGCCTCCTCGGCGGCCTGGCCTCCCTCAAGCTCGGTGCCCCGGGCGAGCCTCGGATGAACGAACCGGACCGGTATCCGGCCATCGAACACCAGCCCGGTCCCGCCCAACTGGAGGATCCGACGACGGCCCGCATCCGACAGCTCACGGATCTCGCCCGACTCCTGGAGCAGGACCTGATCACGCTGGAAGAGTACCAGAAAGCCAAACAGCAGCTCTTCGACGCTTGATAGACACCGGCCGCCCTCGAAAAGAGTCTCCCTGCCCTTCGGCGGCTCCTATGGACCCTCAACCGAAAGAAGGTGATTCATGGAAAAACTCACCATCGCGCTTCTCTCCGGAGGCGTCTCCTCGGAACGGGAGGTCTCCTTAAACAGCGGAGCCCAGGTGTACGAAGCCCTGGACAAGACGAAATATGAGGTCATCCGGTACGATCCCAAGACCGATCTGGCCCGCCTGGTGACCGATGCGCCGAAGCTCGATGCGGCCATGATCATCCTCCACGGCCCCTACGGAGAAGACGGCACCGTCCAGGGGATGCTCGACCTGCTCAATGTCCCCTACCAGGGGACGGGGGTCCTGGGCAGCGCCTTGGCCATGAACAAATTGGCCGCCAAGCGGATATACGAAAAGGTGGGGCTGCGGGTCCCCGCCTACCGGGTCCTCCGAAAGGAGGAGCCCGTAGACCCCGGCGCCTGGGTGGGAGAGCTGGGGCTTCCCATCGTGGTCAAACCGGTTTCGGGGGGATCGAGCATCGGCATGGACATCGTCCGGGCCGAAAAGGATCTCGATCGAGCGGTGGCCACGGCGTTCGAATACGACACTGTCGTCATGCTGGAGGCTTACATCGAAGGGATGGAACTCACCGGCGGGGTGATCGGCAACGATGATCCCGAGGCCCTGCCCCTCATCGAGATCATTCCGGAGCAGGGCCACGCCTTTTTCGATTATGTGGCCAAATACACCGCGGGCGTGGCCCGGGAGATCTGTCCGGCCCGGATCGACGAAGAGACCACCCGGCGGGCCCAGGAATGTTCCGTGAAGGCCCACGAAGCGCTCTTCTGCAAGGGGTACAGCCGCACCGACATGATCCTGAAAGATGGGGAGCTTTATGTGCTGGAGACCAACACCATTCCCGGCATGACCCCTACAAGTCTGTTTCCCCAGGCGGCCCAGGCCGCCGGCCTGTCCTTCGGCCGGCTTCTGGACCGGTTGATCGATCTGAGCCTGGAGCCCCATGGAAAAGGATGAACCCTATACCGATCCGAACCCACGGAGTTTTAATGGAGGTCCCATGAACATTCTCGTCGTCGGCGGCGGGGGCCGGGAACACGCCCTCGTCTGGAAGATCGCCCAAAGCCCCTCGGTCAAGAAGATCTATTGCGCCCCGGGAAACGCCGGGATCGCCCAGATGGCCACCTGTGTTCCCATCGGCGCGGAGGAGATCGTCAAACTGATCGATTTTGCCAAGGAAAACCAGATCGATCTCACGGTGGTCGGCCCGGAAGCGCCCCTGTCGGAAGGGATCGTGGATCGATTCGAAAAGGAGGGCCTTCGGATCTTCGGCGCCTCCCAGCAGGCCGCCCGGCTGGAGTCGAGCAAATCCTTCTCCAAGGCGATCATGCAAAAGTATAAGATCCCAACGGCCGAGGGAGAGACCTTCACCGACTACGAGGCCGCCAAGGGGTACCTTGAACGGGTGGGAGCCCCCATCGTGGTGAAGGCGGACGGCCTGGCCGCCGGAAAAGGGGTCATCGTCTGCGAGACCCTGGAGGAGGCCGCCGACGCTTTGAAAAAGATCATGATCGACCGGGCCTTCGGAGAGGCCGGGGACCGGGTGGTGATCGAAGAGCGGCTGGTGGGCGAGGAGGCTTCGTTTCTGGCCTTCACCGATGGGAAGACGGTCCTGCCCCTGCCCTCCTCCCAGGATCACAAGCCGATCTACGACGAGGACAAGGGGCCGAACACCGGCGGCATGGGTGCCTATTCCCCGGCTCCCATCGTCGACGCCTACATGCACCGGAAGATCATGCGGGAGGTGATGCTCCCCACCGTCAAGGGGATGGCCGAGGAAGGGTGCCCCTACAAGGGCGTCCTCTATGCCGGGATGATGATCGCCAACGACCGGATCCAGGTGCTGGAGTTCAACGCCCGGTTTGGGGATCCGGAGGCTCAGCCGCTGCTGATGCGGGTGAAAAACGACATCGTGCCGGTCCTGGAGGCGGTGATCGACGGGCGGCTGGAGGAATGCGCCCTGGAGATCGATGACCGGGCCACGGTCTGCGTGGTCATGGCGTCCGGGGGGTATCCGGGCTCCTACGAGAAGGGCCTCCCCATCTCTGGACTCGACGAGGCCGGTGAGTTGGCGGATCTCATGGTCTTCCACGCGGGGACGGCCGAGAAGGACGGCGGGATCGTCGCCAGCGGCGGACGGGTCCTGGGGGTCACGGCCCTGGGGGAGACTGTCGAATCGGCGATCCAGAGAGCCTACGCGGGGACCGCCAAGATCAAGTGGAAGGATGTCCACTACCGGAAGGACATCGGCAAAAAGGCCTTGAAACGGCTGGAAACGCCGGCCAAAGTCGGGATCGTCATGGGAAGCGATTCAGATCTGCCCGTGATGGAGGAGGCGGCGTCGGTGCTGAAGACCTTCGGGATTCCGTTCAGAATGACCGTGGCTTCGGCCCACCGGAGTCCAAGGCGGGCCTCGGATTTTGCCGCCTCCGCCATCGGCAGAGGGATGCAGGTGATCATCGCCGGGGCCGGCCACGCCGCCCATCTGGCCGGATCCATCGCCGCCCAGACCACCCTGCCGGTCATCGGCGTGCCCATCGATTCGTCCTGCCTCCAGGGGTTGGACGCGCTGCTCTCCACCGTTCAGATGCCGCCGGGGATACCGGTGGCCACGGTCTCCATCGGAAAGTCCGGGGCGAGAAACGCGGCCCTCCTGGCCGTCCAGATCCTGGCGCTCTCCGATCCGGGCCTTGCCGGGGCCCTGGAGATCCACCGGCAGAAGATGCTCCTGGAGGTGGAGAAGAAGGCCAAATCGATTGAGCAGCCCATCTAAGATCCGTGTGGTGGATCCGACGGCCCCGGATATCGGAGCGATTTCCGAGGCGGCCGAGAGTATCGGAAAGGGAGGGGTGGTGGTCTTTCCGACGACATCGCTCTACGGCCTCGGGGCGAACCCCTTCGATACCGGTGCCGTGGAACGGATCTTTCAGGTCAAAGGGCGGGCCAGAGAGAATCCGATTTTGGTGTTGATCGGCCGGCTTGGAGAACTCCATGAGATGGTATCCAATATTCCGACGGTGGCCGAGGCCATAATCGAGCGGTTCTGGCCTGGGGGATTGACGCTCGTCTTCAAGGCCCGAGGAATGCTTCCGTCGGCCCTGACCGGCGGAACCGGGAAAATCGGCGTGCGGCTGTGCGCCCATCCGACCGCGGCCGCACTGACCGAGGCCCACGGCGGACCGATCACGGGTACCAGCGCCAACGCCTCCGGAAACCCGGGGGCTTGGCGGATTCAAGATCTTGAGAGGGAGATTTCGGAAGGGGTCGACCTGATCCTCGACGCGGGGCCGTTGAAGGGGGGGGTGGGGTCAACGGTGGTGGATGTCACCGGTTCCCGCCCCTCTATCCTGCGGGAGGGCGCCGTTCCGAGGGTAGAGATCGACGCACTGATTGCGTAATCCCACGCAAATCGGTTGACATTCCAACCCATTTTCCCTATAGAAAACGGAACCGACATCGCCGGGGTGGTGAAACTGGTAGACGCAGAGGACTCAAAATCCTCCGGGCGCAAGCCCATGCGGGTTCGATTCCCGCCCCCGGCACCAGGAGATTCCCCAAGAGAATCCAGGTACGGCCCCGGGCATCACCTTAGCGGTGACCAGCTCGTGCATCATGAAACCATAGATATATCCGTCCCTCTACCTTGCGTCGCCCCGAAGCCCCGCGACCTTCCCCCACAGCCCCTGCGCCGACACCCTTTCCGGCGGCAGCTCAGCGGCCGCCTCCAGGTCGATCCTCGACCAGAACCGCCCCGGCCATCTCCGCATCGCCTCTCCCCCCTTGTGGCTAAAGAAACTCCCCCACAACCCCTTCAAGGCCATGGGCACCACCGGGACGGGGTTCCGGGCGAGGATCTTCTCGACCCCCGGCTTGAAGACATCCATCTCCCCGTCCTGGGTCAGCTTCCCCTCCGGAAAGATGCAGATCAGCTCCCCCGCCTCCAGGGCCGCCGAGATGGTCTCGAAGGCCCGGGCGTAGGTCTCGGGGTCCTTTTTCCGGGAGGTGATGGGGATCGCCTTTCCCGTCCTGAAGATGAAATGGAGGAGCGGCATCCGGTAGATGGGCTCGTAGATCACGAACCGGATTGGCCGCCGGCAGCATCCCGCGATGATGAGGCCGTCCACGTAGCTCACGTGGTTGGATACCAGGACCGCCGGCCCCTCGTCGGGAATGTGTTCCATCCCCTTGCACCGCACCCGGTACATGGTGTGGGTCAACATCCAGATCAGAAACCGCATCACGAACTCGGGCACCACCGAATAGATGTAGACCGCCACGGCCGCGTTGGCCAGGGCGAGCACCAGGAAGAATTGGGGGACGGTCAGCTCCGCCACCCCCAAAAGCAGGATGGCGACGCCGGTGGAGCCCACCATGAAGAGCGCGTTCAGGATGTTGTTGGCGGCGATCACCCTCGCCCGGTACCGGGGCTCCGTCCGCATCTGGACAAAGGCAAAGAGCGGGACGATGTAGAGACCGCCGAAGACCCCGATGAGGACCAGATCGGCCAGTACGCGAAGGCTCCCCTCCGTCCCCAGAAAAGCGCCGATCCCCATGAGCGCCTCCACGTCCGGCGGATCATAGGCGAGGAAGAGGTCGATCCCGAAGAGGCTCAGCCCGATGGACCCCAGGGGCACCAGCCCCAGCTCCACCTTCCGGCCCGAGAGCTTCTCGCAGAGCAAAGAGCCCACCCCGATGCCCACCGAGAACATGGTCAGCAGCAGGGTCACCACCGTCTCGTCGCTCCGGAGCACGTCCCGGGTGAAATTGGGGATCTGTGTGAGGTAGGCCATGCCCAGAAACCAGAACCAGGAGATCCCCAAAATCGACAGGAAGACCGAGTGAACCCTTCTGCCGAACCGCAGGGTCTTCCAGGTCTGGGTCAACGGGTTCCAGTTGACCCGGATCTCGGGCGAGTCCGACGGCGCAGGGGGAATCGACCGGCTCACCAGCCACCCCAGGACCGCGATGGCGCAGACCGCGACTCCGATCCAGACCGATCCGTCGGCCTGGTGGATCAATATCCCGCCGGCGATGGTCCCCAGCAGGATGGAGACGAAAGTACCCATCTCCACCATGGCGTTGCCGCCCACCACTTCTTCGGGGGAGAGGTGCTGGGGGATGATGCTGTATTTCACCGGCCCGAAGAAGGTGGACTGGGTCCCCATCAGAAAGAGAAGCGCCAGAAGAAGGTAGATGCTTTGGACATAGAAGGCGGCGGCGGCCCCGGCCATGATGGCGATCTCGAAGAGCTTGACCCTCCGGATCAGCTTCGACTTCTCCATCTTATCGGCGATCTGCCCGGCGGTGGCGGAGAAGAGGAAGAAGGGAAGGATGAAGAGTCCGGCCGCCACATTGACCAGGGTGTGGGAGTTTCCGGCGGCGCTCCCCGCGTGAAAGGCGAGCACCAAAATCAGGGCGTTCCGGAAAACATTGTCGTTGAAGGCACCCAAAAACTGGGTCCAGAAGAAGGGGGCGAAGCGCCGGACGGCCAGGAGCCCGAACTGACTTCGGGGGGCTTCCGCCCTGGAAGGATGTGTTCCGCCTCCGGCGGGGATCTCGATGGGATTGTCGTTGGCATCATTGGAGGTCTTCATGGTCTTGGTCGCCTTTCTTCGATTCGGAATCATCCCGGGAGGATGGGCTCCCGGTCCACATCCGGATATGCTTCTTCACCGTCCGCCGGTCGAGGCGGGTGATCCGCGCCACCGCCTCGAAGGTGCCGTGGCGTTGATGGAGCAGCGCGCAGTATCCGGCCAGCACCTGCTGGGCATCCAGACGGCCGCCGGAAACGGCCTCGGCGAGCTGTGATTGCAAATCAGATGCCACAGCCCCCCGGTCCCCTTCGTAATCCCGCTTCAACAGGACCCGCCGCACGCACTGCTCCAGCTCCCGGACATTGCCCGGCCAGGGGTACGTCCGCCCCAGGCGCCGGTCCACCACCTCCCGGACCATGGCCGACAACTCGGGGGACGGCTTTCCCAGAATCCGCGCCACCGTATGGGAGAGGAGATCGTCCAGCTCCCCTTGATCCTCCATGATCCGCCGGCCGAGGGTCGGCACCACGATCACGTCGGAGCAGAGACGGTAGTAGAAGTCGTCCCGGAACCGGCCCTCCCGCCGGAGCTTTTCCAGGGACCGGTTGGTGGCGGCGATGACCCGCCCCTTGAACCGGCGCCGTCCGTGGCTGCCCACCGGGCAGAAGGTCCGCTCCTGGACCACCTGGAGCAGCTTGATCTGCACCGGAATCGACACCTCGCCGATCTCGTCCAGGAAGATGGCGCCGTGGGGGCTGCACCGGTCGAAGACCCCCTTGTGATCCTCCACGGCGCCCGTGAAGGCCCCCTTCTTGTGGCCGAAGAGTTCCGACTCGATGAGGGATTCCGGAAACTGGGAAAGGTTCAGGGGCAGGAAGGAGCGGACGAAGCTCTCCGCAAAGGCGCCCTGCTTCTCGTCAAAGGGGATGAAGCCCGACCGGCCGATGGCGGCGGCGGCGGTCCCCTTGCCGGCTCCCGTCCCTCCCAGGATGAGGGTGGAGAAGTCCTCCATCCGGTTCCAGAGGTGGTCGTCGTAGAGGCCGATGCTGTGGGTGAAGACATTGTTCCACAGATCCCGTCGGAGGGACTTCATGCAGGGACTGCGCCCCACCAGCTCCCGGTCGATGAAGTAGAAGGCCCGGCGGATCTGAAAGCAGAGGGCGAAATACCGCCGGGCCGCCTCCGGTCCGAACCCCCTTCCCCGAAGCTGATCGAGGGCCTCGTCGGCGAAGGGCACCCGTACCGATTCTTCCCCAATGTCGATCTGCCGGGGGAGCAGCTCGTCGAACCGGTCGATGAACTGGTGGAAAAAATCGAAGAGATAGACATTTTCCATCAGCTTTCTCTCCCGGCCGGAGAAACCGCTCAGGTCACGAATTCCGGCGGCTTCCAGATCGCCCACCCGACGGTGGACCTCCCGGGTCAGCGTCTCCACCCGCTCCTGGTCCGCCACGCCGTTCGGCAGTCCGCTGATCTTCAGGTCGATGGCCACCCGTTCGTCGCTGAACGGATTGGCAAATGTGGCGGCACGGACCAGTTCGAAAAAATCCCGGTCCTCCGGTCGAAGTCGTCCGATCTCCGTGGACATGATCCCCCCCTTTGGTTCATAAAATGTCTATTCGATACGCATTTCATGTTCAGACCCAGACCACCATACGCCAAAGGCGGGGAATCCGCCACCCGAAACCGGACCGGCCGCGCCATGTTCGACGCTTCCGGTCACGAATCGGTCGCCGCGGCCTCCCGTTCCTGCCCGGGGACGCCGAAACGGGGACCTCCGCGCGCATTTTCATTGCCGGAGCCGTTGACATATCGGAAAATCTGTGGTTTTTATCAAGGATCTCCCAGGGCCATCATTCCCCCATCCTCTACCGGATCGATCAGGACATGGCGGAAGACGCAACCCCGAAATCAATGCCACTCTCCGAAGCGGACCTCTCCGCCGCCACGGGCGTGGTGCGGACCATGGTGGTCGCCTTCAAGAGCTACGCCCTCTATTCGGAGGGCCACGAGTCCGCCAGGATCGCCATGGACCGTTTGAAGGGCCGGCTCGAAGCCTACCTGGCCAACCATGACGATCTGAAACTGACGGTTGAGCGGGGGGGGTTGCGCGTCGGAGGAACTCAGGTCCACCAGGAATCCTCCGGAGAGGAGGGAATCGCCGCCCTGCTGTTCCGGGACGGGGTCCAATGGATCAACTTCCATTCCGGCGTCCCGGAGGGGGAGATCGAGCAGTTCATCGCAATGCTCAACGCCCACCGGACCCTCTCCAGCGAGGCGGAAAGCGACATCGTCACCGCCCTGTGGGAGACCCCGCTCACCCACGTCTCCTACGCGGCCAACGACGTCAGCGTCGACTCCGAGGTGGCCTTCGGGCTGTCGGAGGCCGAGGAGGAGGATGCGGAGGAGATCGTGGGGCTCTATGCCCCCCTGGCGGCGGAAGATGCCCCCACCACCGAGGACTTCAAGGTCCCCAAGGAGGACCGCCCCGAAGGGGCCGGCGAGGCGCCCACCGACGCCGCGCCGTCCGTGCAGCCGGAAGGCACCCATGGCGCGGTGAGGCCCGGGGAACTCGAAGACGCCCTCAGCATCTCCCAGGTGGTCACCGACCCCGCCGTCTGGACCTTGACCCCGGACGAGGCGGAAGAGCTGCGCGAGATGGTCTACGAGGCGGAGAACTTCGATATCACCGACAATGTGCTCGACCTGCTGATCCTGGTCCTCAAAGAGGAGGGGGAGCTTCCCCTGGAGGATCCGGAGGAACTCGACAAGGCGACCCGGGACGTCACCGCCATCCTCGATTTTCTAAAGGAGGAGTTCCAGACGACCCTCCAACACGGGGCCTTTCGGCTCGCCTTCAAGCTTCTGAAAAACATCCATGAGATCAAGCAGTCGAGCCGGACGGATTTGCCCCAGATCTCCCCGCTCTTCGACCAGTTCTTCAAGGAGGTCTCGGACCCCGAGGTGCTGGCGGCCCTCCGTCCCTTCTGGCCGAAGATCGAAACCCTGGACGAAACCCGCATGCGGGCCTTTCGAAACTACCTGACGCTGCTCCATCCCGTGGCCGTTCTCCATTTCGCCCCCCTCCTCCTCCAGACCGCGACCCCCAAGGCGCGACGGCTGATCATGGAACTCATCGCCTCCCTGGCCAGCCGGGACGCCGATCCCCTGGCGAGCCTTCTCGGCGGCGCCAACATCCCCCTGATCCTCCACCTCCTGGACCTGCTGAAACGGCTGAAGGGGGACCGTTTCACCGATCTGATCATGGGCCTGACCCGTCATCCGTCGGACAAGATCCGAAAAACAGCGATCCAGAGCCTGCTGGAGAAGGAGCCGTACCTCATCGACAAGCTCTTCTATCTGGTGGAGGACCCCAGCCCCACCGTCCGATGGCTGGTCCTCAAGCACCTGGGCCGGGAGAAGAACGCGGTCTCCGAGGGGCTCCTCCTCGACTACCTGGAGGAACGAAACTACACGTTGAGGGACCGGACCCACCTGGTCTCCTGCTACCGGGCACTGGGCCAGTGCGGCTCCGTCTATTCCATCCCGTACCTGAAGAAAGCCCTGTTCAAAGGCGGCCCCCGGCAACGGCTCGATGCCATGGACGCCATCCACCAGGAGGGTGCGGCGGTGGCCCTGGCGACCATGCGGGACCCCGAGGCCCAGCAGGTCCTTCGGGAAGCACCCGGCGGCGTCTTTTCCAGAATGCGGCAGGCCGGCCCGAAAGGATAGCGCCACGAGACCATGAACACCGACCTTCCCCTTCGATCGGAGATCCGCCCCCAGACCGGGGAGGAGTTTCTCAAACGGCTCTATGGGCTGCTCCAGTCCGTCCGGATCCACGAGGCGAACAACCGGCTGGTCATCGACATGGCCAACCACCTGCTGTCATCCACCGCGACGCTTCTGGAGGAGGCCCCCCATGTGACCCTCCAGTGTCTGGACCGGCGGATCTATCTACAGGGAAAGCGCCTGCCCGTGCGGCCGGAAAACGTCGCGCTCCTCGACAACCTGCTCGATTTCTTCGATCACCGGCAACTGGACGGTCTCCGGCTCCTGCCGTCGGTGATGGAGGCCCCGATCCAATCCCTCCCCGCCTTCGCCCGGATCCTCAACCGGGCGGAGGGGCGGGAGGAGCCCCGGCAATGGCTCCTGGAGAAGCTGCGCAAGGCCGGGTTCCCCTGGATCCAGCTGGTCAGACGGCCCCGGAAGGTCCCGGAGCCCTCCGCCCGGGAGCGAAAGAGGAAAGCCCTCAAATCGTACGGTCAGGTCTTCGGATCGATCCAGGAGATCGCCCAGAAGCTGACGGCCAATCAGCCAACGGGATTGAGCAAGACCCGGCGGATGATCCAGAACATGGTGGACCTCATCGTGGAGGACGACCCCCTCTTCCGGGCCCTGAGCACCATCCGGTTCTACGACGATTACACCTTTTCCCATTCGGTCAACGTGGCGATCCTCTCCATGTGCATGGGCAAACGGATCATGCTCTCCAGAAAATCCCTGGAGAGCCTCGGCCTCTGCGGCCTGCTCCATGATCTCGGGAAGATCGAGGTCCCCAAGTCGATCCTCAACAAACCGGGCAAGCTCACCGATGAAGAGTTCGAGGTGATGAAGCGCCACTCCATCAACAGCGTCCGGCTCATCGTGAAGATCCAGGCTTCCCGGGAGCGGAAGACCGACATCCTCCTTCCGCCCTTCGAGCACCACCTCAAGTACGACCTCAGCGGCTACCCGGCCTCGACCCAGAAGCCCAAGTCCCAAAGCCTCTTCGGCCGGATTCTCACCATCGCCGATGTCTACGACGCCATCACCTCGCCCCGGGTCTACCGGCCCACCATCATGCCGCCGGATCGGGCATTGGGGCTCATGTGGAAAGGGGCCGGAACCGACTTCGACCCCATTCTCCTCAAGGTCTTCATCAATATGATCGGCATCTATCCCATCGGGACGATCCTGCTGCTGGACAACGACCGGCCGGCCATCGTGGTCAACACCCCCAGGCCCTCCGAGACGGGCGACGGCGCCGGCCGCCCCATGGTCATGCTGCTGAAACCCAAACGGGAGGGCGGCTGGGAGAAGGGGAAGATGGTGAACCTGGCGGAGAAGGATGCCGGCTCGGGCCGATACCGATGGAACATCGTCAAGAGCGTCAACGCCGCCGATTTCGGCATCCAGCCCGTCAATTTCCTAATGGGGGGCCCGTAGCCCGGCCCGCCCGTCCCATGGGCCGGTGTCCGTTCCGCCCCGGCCGCCTCCGAAAGGAATTCCACGCCATGCCCGCGCCCCTCGACGACAGACTCCGCCTCCTCGACCACGTCTACCAGGTCTACGACCAATTCGCCGGATCCCTCTCCCCGGTCTGCCGGCCGGGGTGCAGCCACTGCTGCACCCGCAATGTCACCGTCACCACCCTGGAGACGTATCGGCTGGCCGCGGCGGTGACCGACCGGTACGAGGGGCTGCCGGCATCGGTGCGCCGCGCGTCCGAGGGGATGCGGTTCCGACCCGGGGTCACCATCAACGCCCTGGCGGCGCTCTGCATCCAGGAGGCCCCGGTGCCGGAGGAGGAGGCCGACCCCTCCTGGGGCCCTTGCCCCCTGCTCCTCGACGACCACTGCCCCTTCTACGATCTCAGGCCCTTCGGCTGCCGCTGCCTCGTCTCCACCGTCCCCTGCAAGGAGACGGGATACGCGGAGGTGGAGCCCTTCGTCATCACGGTCAACAACGTCTTCCAGCAGTACATCGAACACATCGACGCCGACGGCCTCACCGGGAATCTGGTCGACCTCCTCGGCTTTTTCGCCTCCGGCCGGGCCCGCCGGGACTATGAAACGGGGTTTCTCCGAGGACGGCCGGATGGCGGCGGCCTTCTGCTATCCAATCGGACGATCCCCGCCCTGATGGTGCCCCCGAAACACCGGGGCCGGATCCGGCCCATTCTCGAAGCCCTGGGGAAATTCTCATAGGGCGCCCAAAGCCTCCCGCCGACAATGGAGACGCCTCAACGGCCGAGGAGCGCTCCGGCGTTGCCACCGCAAATCCGATCCCGCAGATCGTCCGGAAGCCCCGCATCCGCCATCTCCTGGAAGTAGCGCTTGGGATGGAGCAGCGGATAGTCGCTGCCGAACAGAATCCGGTCCTCCCCCCCAAGCTCGGCCGCGATCCGGTAGATCCTCGGATCATAGAGGTAGGGGGAGGCGGCCGTGTCGTAGTAGAGATTGGCCAGCCGCTGCCGGGCCTCCTTCTTGAGGAGATTGAAAAAGAAGATGCCTCCGCCCCAGTGGGCGAGGATCAGGCGGTTTTCCGGAAACCGTTCGGCCAAACGGTAGATCTGGGCCGGCGTGACGGGGGTCTTCCCGGGGTAGAGATGACCCACGGGCTCGTTGGTATGGAGGAGCACCGGCAGGCCCCGGGACCGGCAGAGATCCATGATCGGCGCCAGGCGGTCGAGGGCGGATTCATCGATCCCGGATCGGTAGAAGGCGAGTTCCCCCACCCCGGAGAGGCCCGCGTCGAGGCACCGTTCCACCTCCTCCGGGGCACCGGCGGCCGTGGGGTCCACACAGCAGAAACCGACCAATCTGGTCGGATATCGGGCCACGGCCGCCAGGATGTAGTCGTTGTGTCTCTTGCAGGCCTGGAGGTCCCGCCAGGGGAAGCCGAAGACCACGGAGAGGTCGACGCCGTCTTTGTCCATGGCGGCGACGATCTCTCCGGCCCCTACCAGCTTCGACTTGGGGGATTCGTAGAGGAGTTGGAAGGCGGGCTCGTCCGGAAAATACCGGCCCCGGTCCTCCCGGACCTCCCGGGCAAAAATGTGGGTGTGGAAATCGATGATCATGGATGTCGCCCCCTTGTTCCCGGCAAAGACCGGGCCGGGCCCCGAAAACCGATCGGTGCCGGTCCGGTCCAGATTGATTCCGGTCGGTGTTGATTCCGGTCGGTTGACGCGGCCGCCGTTTCCCATAGAATAGAAGGTACCGGGACAATCGCAACCGCAAGGAGTTCTCCCCCTATGTTTCCGATCGCCGGCAACTCCCCGAGAAAGGTCCTGTACGGGCTCTTCCGGTTCCGCCGTTTCCGTGGGAAGCGCCCATGACCGGTCCCTCCCCCGCCGCCGATCATCCGGAGCGCCACGTGGTGCTGGTCTCTCCCGAAGTCCACTGGAACACCGGAAACATCGGCCGGACTTGCCTGGGAGTCGGGGCGACCCTCCACCTCATCGAGCCCCTGGGCTTCTCCCTGGATGCCCGGGAGGTGAGACGGGCCGGGCTCGACTACTGGCCCCGGGTCGATCTTCGCGTATGGAAGGACTTTCCCACCTTCCTGGCGGCGACGGAGCCCGGTCCCGGGGAGGTGGCCCTCTTTGCCAAACAGGGGCCGAAGTCCTTCCGGTCCATGCCCTCCCCCCGGCGGCTCTTCCTCATCTTCGGCTCGGAGACGCGGGGGCTCGCCACGGAGATCCAGGAGCGGTTCCCCGAGGCCCGGTACCACATCCCCGTCTCCAGGGAGATCCGGTGCCTCAACCTCTCCACCGCGGCGGCCGTAGCCCTCTACGAGAGTCTCCGGGGATGGCCCGTGGACCACGGATGGGAGGAGGGGCCGCGGCCCAACGGTCCTCGGAAGTAAGGCTCTTTTTGGTTCGTTCGGAGAATGGGGCCCCGGCTACTTCCTGTACCACTTGCCGGCGGCGTCCTGGAGCCAGATCCCCGATTCCGCCCGCTGTTCGATCTGGGCGGCCCGGTGTTTCTCCACCACATCCACCGTTGTCCCCTGCTGGTCGGCGATGGCTTTGTAGACCATCCGCCGGTCCCGATTCTCCGCCTCCACCACCGAGGCTTTGGGGCGACGACTTCCGATGTATTCCAGGTATCCACGGTTGTTCTCTCCGATCACCCCCGCCTCCTTCAGCTCAGTGATCACGGGAAGCCGCTCCTTCATCCGCTCCTTGATGGCGGCACCCTGGGAAAAGGCCGGGGCCGCGCACACCACCAGCCCCAGGATCACGAGCACGACCGTGATGCCGTTTGCCGTTCGATTCATTCCGCCTCCTCTTCCTTCCCCGTCGCCTCCGCTTCGGGGGTGACGTCGATGGTCCGATCCGCCTCGTCGATATCGCGGAAAAAGTCGTCCAACGCACGATCCACCTTGACATTAACATCGATGGTAATGTGGATCGGCTTCACTTCGACGGGCTCGACCTTCACGTTGTGCCGCGTCTGGCAAGCCTGGAAAACCAGCACCAGCACCGCCGTCAGCAGCCACGGTGTTCTCCGCCCCATGGCATCCGCTCCTTTTCATTGGATAAACTGAAAGATCTCCCTGTATTTCAAAATTTTATCGATGGGGAGCCGGAAATTGACATCCAGCCGGATCCCCTGGAACCGGGAACCGGGCCCTTCGCCCTCCACCCGCGCGAACCCGCCGATCGTCTCGTCATAGACGAAGGGAAGGGGGTTCTCCGGCCTGCCGTCCATCTTCAGGGCCAACAACAGGTCTCCCCCATGGGTGGAGAACCCCATCCGGACCCAATCGTAATGGTAATTCTCCATGGCCTCCCGCGCCAGTGCCAACTGGGCATACTCGGGGGTCCCCCGGGGCACCCCGGCCGTGATCAGGTCCGCCCCGGTCACGTGAATCGTCCCTCCTTCCCCGGGGGAGGAGTAGAGAAAGCCGTCGTCGAAAACCGGCCCCTTCTCCGTCAGCCGAATGGGGATCCTGCCGCTGACCGTCCCTTCCCCGCTGGCCTGGGCCGCGCCCAGCTGCTCGATGATCTCGGCGATGTTCAACCGGTCACAGTATAGCACGAAGGCCGGGTCCTCGTCCAAGGGAGGGACCCGGACGGCGTAGCCGGCCAGGGTGCCGTCCGCCCACCGGACCCGGCTCTGTTCGATGAACAGCCGCCCATCCGATTCAAGCCGACAATCGATTCGCCCCTCCGTGAGGGTGACGCCCCCCAGGTCCGCGGTTTCGAACCGGCAGAACTGTTTCGGCCGGCTGGCAATGGCGGGCAATCGGGGCAAAGTCATCGAACCGGCGATCCCCTCCAGGGAAAATCCCCCCTCCGGCCCCCGAAGAGAGCCCTGATCCACCGTAACGGTCGTGGTGCCGCTCAGGGGACTCCCCGGACCGAAGGTTATCCGAGCCTGGGCCGCCAGACGTCCGTCGGCGATGATCCCCCCAGCCCCGGAAAAGAATTTCCCCAGGTCGATCTCCGGCGACGCCAGGGGTCGGGAAAGATCGATCGTAAACTCACCGGGGGATTCCGCGGGGGGGAAGATGGGCACCGAGCCCGCCGCCGTCACCGTCATCCCCGGAATCAGCCGGCTCCGGTGCGTGCTCGAAACGGCCAGAAGGCGGCCCGTCTGCCGCACGGTGCCTTGAACCCCTCCCAGATTCTTTCCGCCGAACCGCACCGATTCCACGGACAGGTCCCCCGGATCGCCGTTTCGGGGGGGCCAGGCCACCGGCAGTGACAGAGCGATGCCGTTGCCCCTCAAGCCCGTCCCACTGTGGCGAACCGATGCACCGGAGACCGTCAGGGAGGCGGATGCCGCGAAGTTTTCAGTCTGTCCGCCGGGCAGGTTCAGCTCGCCCGTGGCCCCCATGCGAGGCACGGAGACGGTCAGCCCGCCGGCGCCCAGCTTTCCGTCCCCGGTGAGACTGAAGGCGAGGGCCGGGGTCGTACCCGCCCTCCCCTCCCCTTGCAGCACGAGATCCCGCAGGTCAGCCTCTAT
>CAYSLC010000045.1:18354-28173 GCA_964431545.1 uncultured Desulfobacteraceae bacterium
ACCATCGCCGGGCCGCCGGAGTCCGCCACTGTCTCCGCGCCCAGGTCGAACTCCCAGTCCCCCTGTCTCCCGGATCGACCGGAGATGCGCAGCCGGCTTCGGAGGGGGGAGCGTACGTGCAGCGGAAATTCGGGCAGGTCGACGCCGTCGATCTCCACCACCACTTCCCCCTCCGCCTTGGTCCGCCCTTCCAGCGACTCGATCCGCCCGGCCAGGTCGATCAGTCGAAGATCGAGGGGGTGGTCCAAGGACAACGGGTCGCCATCGATCCGCCAGGGCCCGCCCGGCTCCTTGTGGACCCGCAGGTAGGAAGGCCCTTCCGAGGGGGCGAAGGTGATCGCGCCGAGACCGGGGATCGTCAGCCGCTCCAAGTCGACGCCGAGATCGACGGCGGCCGATCGAACGTCGAACGGATCGAGTCTCAGCCGGGTTTCCCCGTCCACCGTCAAGCGCCCCTCGGCCGTCAACGGAATGAGCCCCTGGGTGATGTCGGTGAACCGGTTCGGGTGGATCGCCCCGGAAGAGATGCAAAGGGCCACGGAGCCCTCGGCCGGACGGAGGGTCGCCGTTGCGGACATCCGGTCGCCCCGGCACCGCAGATCGATCCGGGTCCGGATCATCTCCCACTCCGGAGACGGCACCGTGGTCTCCAGACCGAAGAGTATGGAGACCATCCGGCCCTCCCATTGGACGAGAAGCTCTCCGTTGCGGACCACCAGCCGCTCCAGATGGAACGGCGGAGGGATGAAGGGTTGCGTTGCTCCCTTTGAATCCCCCCGGCCCGCCGATGCCGAGAGGTCGAGCCCCGGCAGGACCGGCCGGCCGTCGTGGATGGTCAGCCGGAGTTGAAGACCGGCGACCGTCACCTCCTCCACTCGCCCCCGCAGAAGCCCCAAGGGCCCGTAATCCACCTTGGTGCATCCCACGGAGAAAAACGGTCTTTCCGTTTCTCCCATCTCAAAAGGCCCCAAATCCGCTCCGCTGAGACCGATCCGTCGGACCTCCAAAGACATTCGATCCACGCCCAAGCGGCGGGCGAGATCGGGGAGGAGGGCGGTTTCCACATACCGCGCGGCGAGATGGCGGGCTCCGATCAGAAGACCGAAAAGAAGAACACAGACAGCGAGGAAAGAAAGAAGGTAGAGAAGGGGCTTACGTTTCACGGGTATCTCGGAAACTCCCCCGGAAAGATGGGATTCAGCCCTCGGACGGGGCTACGCCGCTCCGGAGGAAGCGCCGGGAGCGGCGCCGACGAAAAGACGGGAACCGCCGGAAAAGGCAGACCGGCCCGGCCCGCAGGGGGCCGGCGGTCCGGCCCGTCCTCGGCCCTCCCGGGCAGAATGAATGCGGCTGCGAGCGTCTGCGGAACGGCCGGGGAGGTTACTCCGACCGGATCTTCTCCTCGATCTTCTGGAGCTTTTCATGGGTAATGATCCCGAATTCGACCATCACCTCGCCGACCCCCGCGTCCCGAAGGGTATCGTTCCTGAGAATGTTCTCCGGAGTCCTGAACTCGGTGGGATTGACGTTGACGAAGGTGTGTTCCAGGGTGTAGCCGTCCTTCTCCAGCGTGGTCACCTGGGTGCCGTAAAAGACGAAATGTCGGGTCAACAGAAAGTATACGGCGGCAACAACGACGCCCAACAGGATCAACTGCTTTAATCTTGCCATCATGGGAAGTCACCTCACGGCTGGTCTTTTTAGTTACAATTCTCTGAAATCGCTCAATTTTTACCAGGACCGACCCGGTTCCGGCTAGAAACAGTATTACTTGAATACAACTCCGCGCGCAACAGAAAATATCGTCCCGGACTTTCCCCGTCGGTCCATCGGTCCGATTTTTGTGGATTCATCGCCGATCCTCCGGATTCGGCCGCGGAATCAGCTCCCCGCGGCGAGGGTTTTGAGGTGGGTGATGATCTCCCAGGAGAAGGCCTCCATGCAGGGGAGAACGGCGTTGTTGGCGAAGAGGGGGTCTTTTTCCAGATCGTACCGGGAGGTCGAGACGGCCGAATCCCACAGGGGGGTTCCGGGTATGGGCGAATAGTAGGCGGGGATCGGCCTGAAGCCGGCCGCCTTCACTTCCTCGATGGAGGCGGCCACCGCCGAAATCGATTGCCCGGGGAGGCCGGCCAGCAGGTAGGCCCCCACCTCCCGGCCGGAAAACCCGGCCGAACGCAGGCACCGGGCGGCCCGTTGGAAATCGGCCGCCGTCACCTTCCGGTCGAGCCGATCCCCCCTTCCGAAGGCGGTGGTCTCCAGGCCGAGTCGAAGCGTCTTGAATCCGGCGCGGAACAGGAGGTCCGCCGCCGATCGGTCGATCCCCCGCACGTGGACGGCGTTGGGGGTATGGAACCGCAGGGGCAGATCCATCCGGACGATCCCCTCCAGAAGCGGGAGGGCGTGGTCCTCCGGCGCCGCCAGCAGGGCGTCGTCGTAGAAGACGAAGTCTCGAACCGAGAACCGATGGTACCAGTGGCGGATCTCCTCCAGTACGCCTTCGGGGCTCCGGGTCCTTCGGTGGGGATTCAACCTCCGGGAGGCGCAGTAGGCGCATTGGAACGGGCATCCCCGGGAGGTGAGGAGGGGGACGAAGGGAAGGGCCGACTGGAGGTCCAGGGCCGGGTAGGGGAAGGTGTCCAAATCCTCGGAATCGAACCCGGCCGACGGCCGAAAGCCGGTGGCCTCTCCGAGGATCTCCAGAATCTTCCCCTCGGCCTCCCCGGCCACCACCCGGTCGGCCCCGGAAGAGGCGGCCGCGTGGCGGGCGCAGAGCGTGACATAGGGCCCCCCCAAGATCACCGGCACACCGGGATGGATCTCCCGGATGATCCGGATGGCCTCCCGGACCCCGGGATACCAGTAGGTCATGAGGGAGGTCACCAGGATGAGATGAGGTCGGGGGCCGGCCGTGAGCGCCTCGCGGAACCAGGGGATCGGAATCCCATACCGGGAAAACCGCCGGGGGACATCCCCGAGGCCCGGCGGATGAGGAAGCGGGCTCTTCCGGTACGGTCCCCGGCCGAACCGGGCCAGGGGATCCAAGGGGCGGGCCCGGGTGTGAAATCGATCGAGGCAATCGATATAGCCCAGGCGGCATCCATGGGTCCGCAGGATTCCGGCGAGGGTCAACAGGCCCAGGGGCCGGGCCCAGACATCATAGGCCGCGAAGTCGTGGATCCACGGGTTTACCAGGAGAAGATGGGGGACGTCGCCGGTCAAGGGGATGGTGGAACGGTTCAGTCGTCCGATCCGGTGAAGTACTGCATGGAGGTCTTCTTCAGCTCCTTTCGGCTGAAGAGGAGCGTATAGGTCTCCACGCCGGTCTTTTCGGACAGGCGTTCGGCGATCCGGAAGCAGGAGGCCTCGTCCCGGGCGTGGACCATGGTGTAAAGGTTGTAGGGCCAATCCTCGGTGGGGTCCCGCCGGTAGCAGTGGGAGACCTGCCGGGCGGCGGCCATCCGCTCCCCCACCTCCGCCATCCGCTCCTCGTCCACCTGCCAGGCGACCATGGCGTTGGCCCGGTATCCCGACTTCTGGTGGCGCAAGGTGGCGCCGAACCGCCGGATGATCTTGCGGCGGCACAGACTCCGGAGGGTCTCCAGGAGCCGGGATTCCTCAATGCCGAGCCTCTGGGCGATCTCCAGATAGGGGCGCTCCACGATGGGGATGTCCCCCTGGATGGCGGCGATGACCTTCTTTTCGATCGGTGTGAGCATACCTCGATTTACCGGCGGCGGCGCTGTGATGTCAAGGATTTTCCCCTGCATTCGATCCGCATTTTTCAGGGTAGAGACCTTGGATCTCCCCTGGAGTGGCCTTGCAGATCCCCCGCTCCGTGATGAACCCCGTCACCAGCCGCGCCGGCGTCACATCGAAGGCGTAGTTGGCCGCCGGACTCTCCTCGGGAGGGACCAGGACGCGGACCACCTCTCCGCCGGCCAGCCCCTGGACGTACCGGATCTCGTCGGGGTCCCGCTCTTCGATGGGGATCCCGCTCCCGGCCCCCAGGTCCCAGTCGAAGGTGGACGACGGCAGGGCGACATAGAAAGGGATCCCGTTGTCCTTGGCGGCAAGGGCTTTGAGGTAGGTTCCGATCTTGTTGGCCACGTCCCCGGTCCCGGTGGTCCGGTCGGTCCCCACGATCACCACGTCGACCATTTTCCGCTGCATGAGATGGCCGCCGGTGTTGTCGGCGACCACCGTATGGGGAATCCCCGCCCGGGCCAGTTCCCAGGCGGTGAGGCGGGCCCCCTGGTTGAGGGGTCTGGTTTCATCCACCCAGACATGGACCGGGAGGCCCCGTTCGGCGGCCACGTAGATCGGCGCCGTGGCCGTGCCGTACGCCACGCAGGCGAGCCATCCGGCGTTGCAGTGGGTAAGGATGTTCACGGGCTCTTTGCCCTTTCTCCGGGCCGCGGACGCGATCACTTCCACCCCGTGTTCTCCGATCCGCCGACAGTTGTCCACCTCAAGTTCAGCCACGGCGCGGGCCGCCGCCAGGGCCGCCCCGGGACGACCGTCCGGGGAATCGGCCGCCAGCGCGGCCGCCAGCGTCCGGTCCACGGCCCAGGCGAGATTGACGGCGGTGGGCCGGGCCTCTTTGATCCGCCGGCACTCCCGGAGGAGCCGATCGTCGGCCCCCTTCCCCCGCCCGGCTTCCATTGCTGCGATATGGACGCCATAGGCTCCGGTGACGCCGATGAGGGGGGCGCCCCGGACGAACATCTCCCGGATGGCGCCGATCACGTCGTTCACCGTTTTCAGATCGGCCACCACGAACCGATGGGGAAGCCATCTCTGATCGATGACCCGGACGACACTCCGATCCGCATCGTACCAGATGGGTCTGGTTTTCTCTTCGGTCATGGGAAAAAACGCCCTCCTGTTCCCCGGCTTTCCGGCACGGGGACCTTCCAAGAAATGGTTTACAAAAACCGGCCGACCTGCAACAATATCGGTGGATGACCAACCCCAACCCGATGCCCGGAATCCCCATCCAGGGCGGTCTCCGGGGCATCACCGGAGGTGACAGATGACCGACAGTGTTGTGATCGCGCTATCCTGCGGAACCGACAACCCCAATCGGGCGACCCGGGGGCTTTTCCTCGCCACCATCGCCCACAAGGAAGGGAAGAAGACAGCGGTTTTCCTCCTGGACGAAGCCGTCTACCTGGCCAAGAAGGGGATCGCCGACAAGGTCCAGGCCGCCACGGGCGACGCCGCCGACGACCACCTGGCCTATCTCCAGGAGTATGATATCCCCATCCTCGTCTGCACCCCCTGCGCGGTGTCCCGGCAGATCAACGAGGCGGAGCTGGTCAAGGGGGCCCGCATGGCGGGCGCCCCGGAGCTGATCAAACTGTCGTGCGAGGGGGCGGTCATCAGCCTATAGCCTCATTCCACGAAGAGGGGGACGACCTCGAACCGGGCCACGTCCACGAGGCCATGGTCCGTCAATTTCAACTCCGGGATCACGGGCAGGGCCAGGAACGAAAGGATCATGAACGGGTCGCCGGGGATTACGCCCAGATCCCGGGACGCGGACAACAGCCGATCCATCTGCTTCGCCACCCCCTCCATGGGCTCCCCGGACATGAGCCCGGCAATGGGGAGGGGGAGTTCGGCCAGGACGATGGCGCGGCCGTCCACGGGCCCCGCGGCCACCAGGCCGCCCCCCATCTCCACCACCCGCCCCACGGCCACCGCCATGGCCTTGTCGTCGGCCCCCACGGAGATGATGTTGTGGGAGTCGTGGGCCACGCTGGAGGCCAGGGCCCCCCGTTGCAGGCCGAATCCGGTCACAAAGCCCCGGCCGGTCCTTCCGCTGCCGGAATACCGCTCCACCACGCAAAGCTTCAACAGGTCCCGGGAGAGGTCGGCCACGGCCGTCGCCCCCGCCACGGAGACATCCATGGTCCTGGACCGGGTGGTGATCTGATCCGGGACCACTTCGATCACCCGGACCCGGGATCCCTCGACCGGAATGGTGAAATCGATCCCTTCGGCCCGGACGTTCATGGCGGAGGCCACCGCCTGGACCTCCGCCGGCGGCGGGGCCGTCATCTCCCCGTCCCGGGCCACCAGGACGCCCCGGTGGTAGACCTGCTCCGGTCTCGGGGCCCGCAGATCCGAAAAGACGATCAGGTCGGCCTGCCGGCCGGGCGCGACGGCGCCCAGATGGCCAAGGCCGTAGTATCGGGCCGGATGGAGGGTGGCCATGGAGAGGGCGATCAGCGGGTCGACGCCGCCGGCGATGGCCCGACGGACAAGGTGGTCGATGTGTCCCTCCTCCAGAAGCTCCCTCGGATGTCGGTCGTCGGTGCACCACATCATCCGGTGGGCGGTCCGGTGGTCCACCAGCGGCAGGAGCGCGTCGAGATTCTTGGCGCCGGAGCCCTCCCGGATCATGATATGCATGCCCGCCGCGAGCTTCTCCGCCGCTTCCCGGGGGTCGGTACACTCGTGGTCGCTGGAGATCCCCGCGGACAGGTAGGCGTTGAGGGCCTTACCCGACAGCCCCGGGGCATGCCCTTCCACCCGTTTCCGCCGATTTCGGGCCCGGTCGATCTTGTCGAGAACCCCCGGATCCGCCCGGATCACCCCCGGATAGTTCATCATCTCCCCCAGGGCGATCATCCCGGGATCGTCCAGCAGGGCAAGGAGATCGGCCCCCTCCATGGCGGCGCCGGCGGTCTCCATCCCGGTGGCCGGCACGCAGGAGGGCAGGGTGAAGTAGAGGTTCATGGGCTGCCTCCGCCCGGACCGGAGCATATACTGTACCCCCTCCGTCCCCAGAACATTGGCGATCTCGTGCGGGTCACTCACAACACTGGTGGTGCCGCGCGGTAACACGGCCCGAACAAAGGAGGTGACACAGGCCATGGAACTTTCGATGTGAACGTGGGGGTCGATGAACCCCGGGCAGAGGAACCGGCCGTCCAGGTCGATCCGCTCCACCGCGTCGTATTCTCCGAACCCCAGAAAGCGGCCGTGGGCCACCGCCACCGAACCGGAAACCACCTTTTGGGTGAAGACGTTGACGATCCTGGCGTTTTTCAACAGCAGATCGGCCGGCGCATCGCCCCGGGCCGCCCGAAGGATCCCCTCCAGATTCATGATCGATCCCCTTCCATGCCGGCGGCGATCCGCCCGGCGGTGACCCGGATCTGTCCCATGATCCCCTCCACATCCAGCGTGACCAGCTTCCGTTCCCGCATCAGGCATCTGCCGGCCACCAGGACATGGCGGACGTCCGTCCCCTTGGCGGCATAGACGATCTGCGACTCGGGATGGTGCAGGGGGGTCAGATGCGGCCGATCCGCGGCAAGGATGATGATGTCCGCCTCTTTCCCCGGCTCCAGCGATCCGATCCGGTCCCCCAATCCCAGGGTCTCCGCCCCGCCGATGGTGGCCAGCCGGATGGCCTCTTGGGCCGGCAGGGCGGTGGGATCGAGGGCGTGGACCTTATGGAGCTTGGCCGTGAGATCCATGGTCCGGAACAGATCCATGCGGTTGTTGCTGGCCACCCCATCGGTCCCCAGCCCCGCGCGGACCCCCGCCGAAACCAGACGGTCGAGGGGGGCGACCCCGGAGGCGAGCTTCATATTGCTCTCCGGATTGTGGGATACGGCGGAGCCGCGCTCGAAAATGGTTCGGATCTCCGCCTCGTCCAACCAGTTGGCATGGACGAGCAGAGTCCGGTGATCCAGAATGCCCAGTCGATCCAGGTGGGCGACGGGGGGCTCCCCCTTCTCCGCCCGGATCCGATCCCGTTCCCCCTGGGTCTCTGCGACGTGGATCTGGAAAAGCGTGTTGCCGGCGGCCGCCTTGGCGTTCCGGAGCGTCTTTTCGGAACAGGTATAGGGCGAATGGCAGAAGACCGACGGGGTGATCCGGGGAGACCGGTCCCGCCAGCCGTCCAGGAAACGCGCCGCGGTCCGGATATTCTCGGCCGGATCGGGCACCCCCGGCGCCGGAAAATCGACCACCCCCTGGCCGAGCACCGCCCGGAGTCCCGCCGCGAGGACCGCCTCTGCCACCTTGTCCTCCAGGAAATAGCCGTCGCAGAAGGTGGTGATCCCCGAAAAGATCATTTCCGCGCACCCCAGCATCCCCCCCTGGAAAACCGTCTCCGGATCGATGTGGGCCCTCTCCGCCGGAAAGATGTGGTCGTAGAGCCAGCGATCCAGGGGAAGGTCGTCCGCCAATCCCCGGAAAAGGGTCATGGGCAGATGGGTATGCGTGTTGACCAGCCCCGGCATGACGATGCCCCCTTTGGCATCGATCGTCTCGAAGGCCTCCGGCAAAACGGCCTCGGGGGTCCTGGGCCGTACCTCCTGAATCCGTCCGTCCGTAATCCCGATCACCCCATCGTGGAGGATACTGAAATCGGCGTTGACGGTCACCAGGGTACCGTTGTGGATCAGTTTATCGAACGGCATGAGGATGGGATCCAGTACCTGCCTCTCGGTTTCGGGCCGTTTCCTCGGCCCCGATGGTCTCGGAGTATGGCCAAAAGGAGAGGGGGTGTCAAGGTGTAAGAAGGGGGATAGGAGCCGCCGGAAAGCCGCCGCCGGGGAGATAACGCCAGGGCTTCGGGAAGGAAAAATCCCGCATGGTCCCTATCGGCCATGCGGGATTTTGTACGCGATCGGGATTTTCAGGGAATGATTACTTCTTTTCCTCGTTCACCTCTTCAAAATCGGCATCCACCACATCCTCGTCCCCGCTTCCCCGGCCGCCACCCGAACCGCCCGCGGCCTGCTCGGAACCGGCGCCCGCTGCCCCGGCACCTCCCGCGGCACCTTGGTCGCCGGAGGCCTGCTGGTACATGGCCTCGGCCAGCTTATGGGAGGACTGGGTCAGCTCCTCGCTCCGCTTCCGGATCTCTTCGGCGTCGTTTCCTTCCATGGCCTGCTTGAGCTGGGTCATGGCCTCCTCCACCTTGCTCTTGGTGGCGGCGTCGATCTTGTCCCCGAGATCCTTGAGGGACTTTTCCGTCTGATAGATCAGGGAATCGGCGTTGTTTTTCGCCTCCACCAGCTCCCGTTTCTTTCGATCCTCCTCGGCGTGGGCCTCGGCGTCCTTGACCAGATTGTCGATCTCCTCCTTGCTCAGGCCCGAAGAGGCTGTGATCTGGATCGACTGCTCCTTGCCCGTGGCCATATCCTTGGCCGATACGTTCACGATCCCGTTGGCGTCGATGTCGAAGGTGACCTCGATCTGGGGCACCCCTCTGGGAGCGGGGGGGATCCCGACCAGTTCGAACCGGCCGAGGGTCTTGTTGTTCCCCGCCATCTCCCGCTCCCCCTGGAGGACGTGGATGGAGACCGCCGGCTGGTTGTCGGCGGCGGTGGAGAAGATCTGGCTCTTCTTGGTGGGAATGGTGGTGTTCTTCTCGATAAGCTTGGTCATCACGCCGCCAAGGGTCTCGATTCCCAGGGAGAGCGGGGTGACATCGAGAAGCAGCACGTCCTTTACATCCCCCTTGAGGACCCCGCCCTGGATGGCGGCGCCGATGGCCACCACTTCGTCGGGGTTCACCCCCTTGTGGGGATCTTTGCCGAAGATCTTCTTGACCCGCTCCTGGACCGCCGGCATCCGGGTCATGCCGCCCACCAGGATCACTTCATTGACCTCGTTGGGGCTGATGCCGGCATCCTTCAGGGCCGTCCGGCAGGGACCTTCGAGGTTGTCCAGAAGCTCGCTCACCAGGGATTCGAGCTTGGCCCGGGAGATCCGGATGTTCAGGTGTTTGGGGCCGCTGGCGTCCGCCGTGATAAAGGGCAGGTTGACGTCGGTCTCCATGGAGGTGGA
>CAYSLC010000046.1:0-3269 GCA_964431545.1 uncultured Desulfobacteraceae bacterium
ATGGCGCTCATTTTTCGAATTCGCGCTCTTGTAGCCTCGCCTTTTTCACCGATGTCCCCTGGAGGCTTCACCGGAGGTCCGCTCCACGATCTTTCTTTCCTGCAAAGGCCTTTGCCGTCAAAAACAACCCCATTATGAGCAATACCAGCCCCATATCGACCGAAGATTCCCCTTCGGCCGTCCGCCCCGGCTTCAGGACGGCTTCCCTGGGGCGGTCAGGATCGAAGTACACATCGACGTAGATCCATTAAAACGGGCATCCCCCGAAAAGTTAAAATGACAAAAATTGATACCGAATTTATCTCTATCTATCAAGGTGTTTTTTGCATCCAGTGTTTCGGATCCACCATGGAAAACCACCTGAAAATGAGCAAAATATTGACGATACATGCCACTTGTTGAACCGGATGACCCCATCAAATGCCGATGGAGCCGCCAAGAACATTACACATACCCCCCTTCGGCATGGATCGAGCCGTGCCTTCTTAACCATGCCGCCAGCAAACTCGACGAAGCCCAACCATGAGGAAAAGATCCGTCACCAGGCCAAAGATCCGCGCACCGGCGGATCCTCACGCTTCTTCGGTGATAAAATCGAGCGCCACCAAGAAAAATTCCAGAAAAAAACCCCATTGACACCCCGAACCAGATCGGTTATATTCCAATCCAGCTATATGGGAGGCTGGGATGAACGAGTTCCTGAAGGTGATGAAGGCCCTGTCGGACAAGAACCGGGTGAAGATCGTCAAGATGCTTCAGCAAAAGGAGATGTGCGTGTGCGAGGTCCAGAAGGCCCTGGGCGTCTCCCAGCCCGCCGTTTCCAAGCACATGAAGATCCTGGAAAACGCCGGGATCGTGACCCACCGCCGGGACGGGCTCTGGGTCAACTATTCCCTTTCCGAAGGCCGGGAGAACCGCTACGTCTCCACCATCCTGGGCAGCCTCCGCCACTGGCTGGAGGACGATCTCGAGGTCGCGGACCTGATCCGGCGGCTGCCGGAGATCCGCCGGGAGACCATCTGCAACTAAATTTTTTTGGCCATGGTAAATAACGATATAACAATATGGTTATTGATCGGGGCCGCCGGCGGCCTTGTAAGGGCGCCGCGGCCGAGCCCGGGGCCTCGGCTCCGGGAATCGGGAACCATAACAACAAAGCCCCACGGGGGCGGACCCTACGAAACAGGAGGTATATCCATGGAAATCAAGGTGCTGGGGCCGGGGTGCCCCAAATGCGGGAAGACCGCCGAGGTGGTCCGGGAAGCTCTGGACGAGTCGGGCGTCGCCGCGGACGTGGAGAAGGTGACCGACGCCATGAAGATCGCCGGGTACGGCGTCTTCGGGACCCCGGCGGTGGTGGTGGACGGCGAGGTCAAGTGCGTGGGCAAGATCCCCAAAAAGGAGGACGTGAAGACGTGGATCGCCCCGCAATGATGCCGTTTGCGTCCCGGAACGATTTCAACCAACGATAAACGAGGGGGAAAAAAGATGTCGGCTCCATCCGAAACCGAACCAAAGGCCAAGGGGCTCGGGTTCTTCGAGCGGTACCTGACCGTCTGGGTCGTTCTATGCATCCTGGCCGGAATCGTCCTCGGCCGGATCGCGCCGGGCGCGGCCCGATACCTCGACCGGCTGGCTATCACCGTGGACGGGGCCCCGGTGGTCTCCATCCCCATCGCCGTCTGCCTCTTTTTCATGATGTACCCCATCATGGTCAAGATCGACTTCGGGCAGGTGCTGGCCGCCGGAAAGAACATCCGGCCCGTGGGCCTGACCCTGTTCATCAACTGGGCCGTCAAGCCCTTCACCATGTACGCCATCTCCCTCTTCTTTCTGGGGACCCTCTTCATCGGGTTCATCGGGCCCGATGCGGTGGACCTGGTGAAGATGCCCCTGGGGGCGGACCTCTCCGTGGGGGACCGATACGGCGTGGGCACGGTGGTCCTGGCCGACGGCGTCAAGGCCCTCCAGGTGCCCCTGTGGCGGAGCTACCTGGCGGGGTGCATCCTGCTCGGCATCGCGCCGTGCACCGCCATGGTCCTGGTCTGGGGGTTTCTCGCCCGGGGCAACGACGGACACACCCTGGTCATGGTGGCCATCAACTCCCTGACCATGCTCTTCCTCTACGGCCCCCTGGGCGGCTTCCTCCTGGGGGTGGGGAAGCTCCCCGTGCCCTGGCAGGCCCTGCTGCTCTCCATCGGGATCTACGTGGCCCTGCCCCTGGTGGCCGGCTACTTCTCCCGCAAACTGATCATCCGGTCCATGGGGGAGGACTGGTTCAACGAGAAGTTCCTCCACCTTCTCACCCCCATCACCATCACGGCCCTGCTGATCACCCTGGTGCTCCTTTTCTCCTTCAAGGGGGACGTGATCCTGGGCAACCCCTTGAGCATCCTCTGGATCGCCATTCCGCTCTTCCTCCAGACGGTGCTCATCTTCGGCCTCGGGTACGCGCTCTCCCGGGTGTTGAACCTCTCCTACGAGGACGCGGCCCCGTCGGCCATGATCGGCGCATCCAACCATTTCGAGGTGGCCATCGCCACCGCCACCATGCTCTTCGGCCTCTCCTCGGGGGCGGCCCTGGCCACGGTGGTGGGGGTCCTCATCGAGGTGCCGGTGATGCTGATGCTGGTCAAGATCTGCCTGGGGACCTCCCACTGGTTCGGGACGCCGGCGGACGGGAAGGCGCGCGCCGGCGCCGACCCCCGTCCGGGCTGAACTTTTCCGGGGGGGTGATCCGGCGGCGGAACGGGAGCGACGCCGTTTTCGCCGGAATGCGGAAGGGGGAGACCGCCGCCGATCCGCGTGAGCGAATGATCGATACCGGCCGGCGGCGATCTGAAGGGCATGGGGCCATCGCCGGGATGCGGGTTGTCCCGCCCACGGCGATGGCGCGTCGAATCTCCGGAGATCAGTCCTTCTTCTCCTTCTTCTGTTCCTCTTCGAGGACGACCTTGCGCTCGCAGAGGTCACACTTTCCCTCCTCCGTGATGCACGGTTGTTTCGGGGCGTCTCCGCCGCAGATTCCGCACTTGGGCATACTGGATCACCTCCTCCCCCTGGTTGGCGTTATGGAGCCGGGGGCTACATCCGCAATTGATCCCCGAGCTGCTGGGCGATCATCCGTCCCAGCATCTCGGCCTGCTCCCAGGTTTCCGTCTGGTCCTCCACCCGGCTGAACTTCTCCGGTGTCACCGTCGTATCATCGCCGAAGATCCAGGGCAGGGCGCTCATGGGGCAGGTCTCTCCGAACCCGCAGACCATGCATT
>CAYSLC010000046.1:3369-28023 GCA_964431545.1 uncultured Desulfobacteraceae bacterium
TTGCTGTTTTTCACGGGGCTTCCGGAAATGCCGAGGATCTGTGGGTGCATGGTCGTTCCTCCTGTGCGGGTTTGTACTGTTGATTCCCACCATAGGGCTCCTGGGAGGAAATGTCTGTAGCAACCGCTACAAGCGGAAAAAAAGTCTGAAAGGACGAAAGGGGGGCCGGAAGGGTCCGATCGAAGGGGGAGGGGAGCGTTAGGCCACGCCCGGTGAGGGCAGGATGAGCCGCCGGTCCTCATGGCGGATCTTCCCCGATTCTTTGAGCGCTTTCATGGCCCGGGTGACGCTGACGCGGTGGGCCCCCGTCAGAAAGGCAAGATCCTCATGGGTCAACGGGAACTGGATCACGATCCCCCGGGGCCCGGCAAGGCCGTGCTCCTTGGCGACGATGGAGAGGACACGGTAGAGGCGGTCCTCGATGTTGGTCACGGCCAGGCTGCCCACGCGGCTGGTCAGCCAGGAGATCCGCTCGCTCAGGTTTTTGATGATCTGGAGCCCGACCTTCGGGTGGCGCAGAACCAGTTCCTCGAACTGCTTGCGGCTGAAGCCGCAGGTGAGCGTATCCTCGAGACAGTGGGCGCTGACCGGGTATTGCCCCTCTTCGGAGAACATGTTTTCCCCCACGAAGTCGCCCGCCTTCCGGATGTCGAGGGTGATCTCGGCCCCGTCTTCGAAGATTTTGGATAGCTTGATGCGGCCGCCTTTGATCAGGAACATCTCATCCGCGGAGTCCCCTTGCAAGAACAGGGACTGCCCCCTCACCGATCGTCTTCTCATCGCCTCGCGGCTCAGGGCCTCCACCTCGGACGGGTCGAGATCCTTGAAGATCCAGAGGTTCCCGATGCAGACCGGGGCCAGATCGATGTCCGTTCCGGCGATTTGTTCACACAGACACGCCATGGGCTCCCTCCCATCGAAGGGTGTAAAGTAGCTGTGTATTCTGATTCTGTCAAACGGATTGGACCCGGCTTCCGTCGACTCCGCCTAGCGGGGGGCTTCGCCGCGCGTCCGCCGCCCTCCGGCTAACCCAAAATTCATCCGCTTTTCATCAAACGGTAACCAAAACCGGGGAAAATTGATCACCAGGCTGAAACGGCGCCGTTGGAGGTACTTACCATTGCGTATGTTTGTGAACCCTTTCCATAAGGAGGCAGAAGCCGATGACCTCTCATATCGCATCCGACTACCGGCCGGCCGAAGATGAGCCCTATATGAACCCGAAGCACCTTCTCTACTACCGGAACAAGATCCAACACCTGCTGGCCGATGTGGAAGGCAAGCTCCGGGATACGCGCAGGGAACTGGCGGAACGGGAGATCCGGTCGGCGGATCTGGTGGACGATTCCGATCTGAGCGTTTACCGGGAGAAGTCGGTCCGGTCCTGCTGCGAATACCGCATCCTGGTGGAGAAGTGCAAAATCGCCCTTCGCCGGATCGAGGACGGCACCTACGGCTACTGCCAGGAGACCGGCGAGGAGATCGGATTGAAGCGCCTGGATACGCTGCCGTACACCCCCCTTTCGGTGGAGGCGCAACAGATCCGGGAGGGGCACGTACACTAGCGGACAACCCGGCTTTTCTCACCCAAGCCCTGGGGCGGATCTTGTGGCGCCCCCCTTCTTCTCCAGAAGGCCGCGGTCAGCAGGACGGGCAGAAAGAAGACCGTCCTGCAGTAGATCCAGCGACCGGTGGCCTTCGCCAACCCGGCGAAAACAAGCAGAAGGGCGAAGCCGAAGGCCGGGAGCGCATCCATCGGCTCCATCTCTCCCGCGGCGATCATCTGGAGGTTGTAGGCCGCCAATGCCAGGGCGGAGAAGAGGATAAAAAGGCCGGCCAGGACATCCGAACAGGTGGCGCCCTTTTTGCTCATGGTCCCTGGGGTTCCTTTAGATCGAAACGGACGCTCATGATACCGAAACCTCCTGCTCATTGGGAGCAAACATACGGGTGCCAGAGTAGCACTTCACGGCATCCGGGGGCAACGGATGCGGTCGGGAAAAGCCGGTCTGGCGCCGAGGGGCCTCCCCGATCCGGAACGGACCCGGAACCTGAATTTGAAGATGCGGAAAAACGCCATTGCCGGACCCAAAGGAGGACCGATGCTCATATCGACGCGAAAGAACTTTATCTTCATCCACGTATCCAAGACCGCCGGGTCGAACATCGCCCGGGCCCTGGGACCCTTTGCCACAGGGGCCGAGCGCCATCCCGTCAACCGGCTGCTCACCTTTGCCCGGATCAAGGAGACCTATCTGGGCCCGCTGACGATCCGGCGGTTCCGCCGCCACTGCCGGGCCCGCCACGCCCGGCGGTTCCTCCCCCGTCCTTTCTTTGATGGGGCCTTCAAATTCGCCTTTGTCCGAAACCCCTGGGACTGGCTCGTCTCCCAGTACCATTTCCTGCTCCGGAAGACCACCCACCATCGCCATAAACGGGTCCGGCGCATGTCCGGGTTTGAAGCCTTCGTCGAATACGAGATCGCCAGAAACAAGCGGTTTCAGCACCCGTTCATCACCGACAAGGAGGGCCGGCTGCTGGTCGATTTTGTGGGCCGTTTCGAAAACCTTCACGAGGATTTCGGCTCCATCTGCCGCCACGTGGGGATCGATGCGCGGCTGCCGTCCGTTTCCGTCTCCCCAAACCGGGACTACCGGGCCTATTACGGCCGGGATCTCCGGCAGCGGGTCGCCCGCCACTTTCATCGGGATATCGAGCTGTTCGGATACACCTTCGACCCGCGGCCCCTTCCCCCCATGGTCAACCACGCGTCGGAGGTCCATCCACCGGGGTGGGCCGCGGAGGCTTCCCGCTGCTGAACCGGTTCTCATCACTTCCCCTCCGGTTGGAGAACGATCCGGGTGGTCGGGGAGCCGGGAAGGCCGCTCGGTCCTTTATACTTCACAAAGACGCCGTCCGCCAGTCGAAACCAGTAGGTCCCCTTCCAGAACATCCCCTTCAACCCTGTGGGCGAAAGCGCCATCCGCTGCGCCGGGTATCGTCGTCCGCTGACCGATACCGGCTCCCGTCCGGCTTTGCGGACACGCAGCTTCAGTGGAGAGAGCCGATCCGGCAGAAGGGTCCAGAAGACGATCTCGGTTCGATCGGAACGGACAAACGGGCGAAGGGAAAAGGAGGTGGCCTGGTACCAGGGGGCCCCCTTGATTTCGAAGGTCTTCTCGATCCGCCGGCCCTTTTCGGTTCCCCGGACCACGATCGTCGCTCCCTTTCGTTCGGCCGTCACCTCGAGTTCCTCGCCGGGACGGACGAGGTGCCAGCGCCGGGTATCCCCGTCCGGTTCGATGGCGCAGACGCTCTTTTCGTCCGGCGCGGTGGAGGTGAGGCGGTAGTCTCCGTTCTTCTCCAGCCGCCACTCAAAGGGGACGGTCCGATCTCCGGTCTTTTTGAGATACCGGTGGCTCTCCTCGGCGCCGCTTTGCCCGCCGCAGGTCAGAACGAGCAGAAGGGCCGACAGCAGGAGCGGGGGCGCCGCGCGCCGCCGGCGTCCGCGCCGTTTCGCAGGGAACACCTCCGATGGGCGGCCAGGTTTCAGGGGTTTCATCCTTGTCATCGGTTTGCGGGTCTCCATCGCGAATGCAACCGTCCTTTTCCCCGGCGGTCATCTTTCCGGATGGGCGGAGTTCCCTCGGGTACCGGACTACCCCACCAGTGGCCGTAATCGTTACCCTTGTGTGGGGCAAGCCGATGAAATCAGGTTTCGGCTGCTCTCAGAACCCGCAGGCGATCGATCCGGCGAACATATCCATGCTCCGGTCCCCGTCGGCCTCATGGTCGTCCCGAAGGTGGACATAGACCAGTTCGGCCGACAGGTTCTCGGTCAGGCCGATGCCGAGGAACAGGTCCAGCTCCTGGGCCTCCCCATTGTAGGCGGGGCCGTCCTCCACGATGGCGTCCTCGGCCCACCCGTAGATCATCTCCAGATCGAAGGGGCAGTAGCCGTATTCGGCATAGAGGAACCAGGTGTCGTTGTTCGGCTGCTCGCCGTACTTGGCCAGATCCTCCTCCATGGGGTCGATCTCGTCCATGACAAAGACATCCTCGAAGTCGTCGCCCCCCTCGTCGATGGTATTGAAGATGGGCACGTCGTCGCTGATGGTGTGGTAGCCGGCCCCCACGGTCAGCCCCTTGATCTTGCCGTAGATCTGGAGCGGCATCCGGCTCAGGTCCTCGTCATCCGGGTTGACCGACGCGGGCGTATCCTCCCAATGGCGGAGATAGATCCCCTCGCCGCCGATGGAGACGGTGTCGTTGATCGCCGCCTCCCCTTCCAGGGAGAGCCCCAGGGAGAAGGCCACATCCTTGTGGTACTGGAGGTGCGGGGTGACGGACCTCCTTCTTATTTTCCATTCAACAAAACCACACTGCGGTTCCCGCCGCTTGCGCCGAATCTTTTCGAAACGCGCACCTCCCCATCGGAACCCACCCATGGTCCATGGGTTCCTTCCGAAACGATCGCGGTCCTTCTTTGCGGCCGGTTTCGGTCCCTATCCGAACCGGCCGGTGATGTATTCCTCGGTCTGCTTCTTTTTCGGATTGACGAAGAGATCCGAGGTGCGGTTGAACTCGATCAACTCCCCTTCGAAGAGAAAGAGCGTATAGTCCGACACCCGGGCCGCCTGCTGCATGTTGTGGGTGACGATGATGACCGTGTACTGCCCCCGGATCTGGTCCAGCAGGTCTTCGATGTGGGCGGTCGATTTGGGGTCGAGCGCGGATGTCGGCTCGTCCAGGAGCACCATCTGGGGGTCGATGGCCAGGGCCCGGGCGATGCAGAGCCGCTGCTGCTGGCCGCCCGAGAGGCTCATGGCGTTGGCCTTGAGGCGGTCCTTCACCTCGGCCCAGAGGGCCGCCTCCCGGAGGCTCCGCTCGACGATCTCGTCGAGGGCGTCCCCGTTCCGTTTGCCGTGGAGGCGTGGACCGTAGGCGACGTTGTCGTAGATGCTCTTGGGAAACGGGTTCGGTTTCTGAAAGACCATCCCCACCCGCCGGCGCAGCCAGATCACGTCCATATCGGACCCGTAGACATCCTCATCGTTCAACGCCATCTTCCCATTGATGCGGCATCCGGGGATCAGATCGGTCATCCGGTTGATGGCGTTGAGCAGGGTGCTCTTGCCGCATCCGCTGGGGCCGATGATCGCGGTGACCTCTCCCCGGGGAACCTCCACCGTCAGGTTTTTGATGGCCTCGAACTCGCCGTAGAAAATGGAAAAATCCTGAAATTTGAGGATCGGCGAGTCGTCTGTCACTCCGTCGGGCCTGGGACGGTCCTTCACCTGGGAGCCGAATTGTGAGATTGCGGAATCGTTTTGCGGTTGTTTGGGCTCTGCCATAAAATGCTCCTTTACCAGCTACGTTCGGATTTGGCCCGAACGAAGACCGCCAGGCCGTTCAGGATGAACAGAACGGTTAGAAGGACCAGGATGCCCAGGGCCGCCCGCTCCTGGAACGCCCGCAGGGACATGGACCACCAGGAGAAGATCTGGGCCGGCATCACGCTGGTGGGATCGGTGGGGGCGGTGGGGGCGTCGGGCACGAAGGAGACCAGGCCCACGATGATCAGCGGGGCGGTCTCCCCCATGGCCTTGGCGATGCCGATGATGCTGCCGGTCATAATGCCGGAGATGGAAACCGGCATCACATGATGGAGCACCACCTGCCATCGGGTGGCGCCCATGGCGTATCCCGCCCGGCGGATGGGGTCGGGCACCGCCCGGAGGGCGGCCCGGGAGGCGATGATGATGATGGGCAGGGTCATCAGGGTCAGGGTGGCGGCGCCCACCAGCACCGAGGAGCGGGGCATCCCGAAAAAGTTGATGAAGGCGGCCAGGCCCAGCACGCCGAAGAGGATCGAGGGGATGGCCGCCAGGTTGTTGATGTTCACCTCGATGGTCTGGGTCAGCAGGTTGTCGGGGGCGAACTCCTCCAGGTAGATGGAGGTGAGCACCCCCAGGGGAAGACAGATGAAAAAGACCATCCCCACCACATAGACCGATCCGATGATGGCGGCCCGCATGCCGGCCACCTCGGGGATTTTGGAATCGCCGTTGAGGAAAAAATAATCGTTGAAATGGAGCGCGATCTTCCCCTGCTCGTGGAGTCTCTCGATCCGCTCGGCCTTTTCGGGGCTGATGGGGGCGCTGGCCACATCCGCGTAAAAGGAGGGCTTCATAAAATCGTATCCCTTGAGATACTGATCCACATCACTGTCGGCCAGCACCCATTCCGCCACCGTGCTGCCCTCCGGCCCATAGGTGGCGGCGTCGTACCCCATCCGGATGAAACCGGCCTGGTCCAGCAGGGCGGCGGCCCCTTCCATCGCGCCGGAGAAGCTCTCCTCGCCCATCATAAAGGCCTGGAGATCGTCGGAACCGACCAGCCATTGCTCCCGGACGGTCCCGGCCAGGGATGGGTCGGCTTCAATGGTTTCCTGAATCTGTTCAAACCCCCGTTCTCCGATCAGGGCCACCAGTCGCGGTTTGGGGATCTCCTCCGGCTGAAAATCCTGTTTCCAGGGCGGCATATCCTCACGGGTCACCCGGAGGGAGCGGATCGCCTCCCTGGGATTTTGGGCCGTCTCCCCGGTGTAGTGGACCGGCAGCCGGATCTCGGCGATTCTGGCCTCCCGGGCGATCCGCCGCTTGGCGGCCCGGCTCACCAGGTCCCGCACCGGTTCCGGAAACGCCAGATCGAAGTTTTGGGTGGTCTCGGGGGAATAGGTGATCTCGGTGAGAATCTCGGCCTGCCGGAGGGCCGGGTAGCCTTTGAGGATCAGGTCGACCAGAAAAAAGATCAGAAAGACCACGGCCACCAGAACGGCGGCGAGGGTATAGAGCTTGAACCGCTTCTCCTTCCGGCGCCGTTTGTTCAGAAGATGACGCTCCGCCTCTTTCCGGGATTCCCAGGCATCGGGCCCTTCCGCGGCCGTCTCCGACGGACCGGTTCCCCCGGCCGCCCGTTTATGTTCGGTTTCATCCACCGGCATCGCCATCAGTCTCCTTCATATCGCATGCGGAATTTCCGAATCACGATGGTCGAGACCACATTGAGGATCAGGGTCATGAACAACAGGGTGAGGCCCAGGCCGAAGGCCGAGAGGGTCTGGGGGTTGTCGTAGGCCTGGTCGCCGGTCAGGTTGTCGACGATATGGACGGTGACGGTGGTCATCTCCTGCAGCGGATTGGCGGTGAGATTGGCGGTCAGTCCCGCCGCCATGACAACGATCATGGTCTCGCCGATGGCCACGGAAACCGCCAGCAAAAATGCGGAGACGATGCCGGGAAAGGCCGCCGGCAGCACCACCTGCTTGATGGTTTCGGAACTGGTGGCCCCCATGGCATAGGAGGCCTGGCGGATGTTCTGGGGCACCGAACTCATCACGTCGTCGCAAAGGGACGACATGAAGGGGATGATCATCACCCCCATGATGAGCCCGGGGGCCAGGGCGTTCTGGTAGCTGGCGTCCAGACCCACGCTCCCGGCGGCCCGGACAAGGAAGGGCGCCACCGTGATGGCGGCGAAAAAGCCGTAGACCACGGTGGGGATGCCGGCCAAGATATCGATGATCGGTTTGCCGATTTTTCGCACATATCTGGAGGCATATTCAGATAGATAGATCGCCGTCAGCACCCCGATGGGCACGGCCACCAGCATGGCGATGAAGGTGATGACGAAGGTGCCGGCGAAAAGGGGGGCCGCGCCGAAGCTGGTCTCCGTCCCCTGTTCCCCGCCCCGGCCGGCCGACTCCAGAAACGCACCGCCCGGGGACCATTCGGCGCCGAAGAGAAAGTTGGTGACGCTCACGCTGGGATGCTGGAAAAACTGGATCGATTCGAAGAGCACCGAGAGCATGATGCCGATGGTGGTGAAAATCGATACCAGGGCGGCGGCGAGGAGCGTGCCGTAGATCACCTTTTCGACCAGAACGCTGGCATTCAGATCGGCGCGGATCGTTTTCAACACCGGCCAGAGGAGCAGGGCCGGCAGCAGGACCCATCCGGCGGCGATCCAGAGGCCCGCCACGTCGATCCAGCCGGCCCATTCGCCGATGACCACCAGAAGGGTCAGCGCCAAAGCCGGTAAAAACATCCAGACCAGGGCGTACCAGCCGTAGTAGTCGGGCGTCGACCGGAGTTCTTCCCCGCCTTCGGAGAGGGCCGCCGTCCGGCGGAAGCCCAGCCGGTAGCCGAGACGGCCGAGGATGACGACCAGCAGGGCTGTGGCAAGAAACAAGAGGGTAGGGTTTATCTCCTGGTCGAACATGATGTCATCGTTTTCTTTCGGATGTCATAATGGCCTGAGCAAACAGATCGGCAGGTCCTGTTGGAGCCGGACCTGCCGATGGCGTTTCTGTCAATTCCGATCATCGGATCGGCGCTTCCGACCCGAAGGGGTCAGTTCTTCTTGGCGTACTCCTGAAGCGTGCCGAGCTTGCCATTTTTTAGTTCTATCGGCACCAGGTTCAGGGTCCGCTTCTGGGAGGCCTTCCGCAGATCCTCCGGCAGCGGGACCAGTCCGATGTTCTTGAGGGCGCCGTTGGGGCCGATCATCTTGTCGCTCATGAAAAGCGAGACGTATTCCATCAATCCGTCCACCTCGCCCACATGGTCGTTCTTGATGTAGAAAAAGAGGCTCCTGGAGAGCGGGTAGTCCCCGGAAGAGATGGTATCCGGTTTGGGGGCCACGCCGCCGATTTTGGCGCCCTGAATCTTGTCCCGGTTTTCGTCCAGAAAGCTGAACCCGAAGATGCCGAAGGCGTCCTTGTCCTTGTCCAGCTTCTGCACGATCAGGTTGTCGTTTTCGCCGGCGTCGATCCAGGCGCCGTCCTGGCGGATGGTGGTGTACGCTTCCTTGTATCCGTCCATCTCTTCGGTCGCCGCCTCCATGGCCAGTTCCTCGAAGGCGTCCCGGGTGCCGGAGGTGGTGGGCGGCCCGTAGATCTTGATCTCCCGGTCGGGCAGGCGGCCGGCGATTTCGTTCCAGTTTTTGTAGGGGTTTTTCACCAGTTTCCCGCTCCCCTTGGGGTCGGGCACCTCGGCCGCCACCGCCAGGGTCAGCTCTTCCAGGGTAAGGTCGATGGGATCGTTGGCGGTATTCTGGGCCACGGCGATGCCGTCGTAGCCGATCACCGCCTCCGTGATCGCCTTGAGGCCGTTCTTTTTGGCGCGTTCGAACTCGCTCACCTTCATCTTCCTCGATGAATTGGTCAGGTCCGGCGTGTCGGGCCCGGCGCCGGCGCCGAAGAGCTTATGGCCGCCGCCCGAACCGGTCGATTCCACCACCGGTGTCTGAAACCGGGTGGTCTTGCCGAACTCCTCCGCCACATAGCTGGAGAAGGGATAGACCGTGCTGGATCCGACGATCCGGATCTGGTCCTTGGCCAGGGCCGGGCCGGCACCGAATCCGATCAGGGTGCATAAAACGGCCGCGGCCGTCAATACCGACATTCTCTTAACCAAATGTTTCATGGGGTCTCCTTCCTGTTTTCGTTGGCAGTTTCATTTCCGTAACCTGAATGCATGATACAGACCCGCCCTTTCCGTTTGCAAGTTAGCATTTTGTTAGAATCCGATTGGGATTTGCTAATAATTCCAGAGATGTGGTGCGTAATGGAAAATTATCCGCATCCAAACAAGATTCTAACAAAAATCATGTATCCAAACATGTTAACGTGGCACGAGGCCATGGGGGAGAGGAAGAAAACAGATGGTACGGAGAAAACAGACCCAACTGATCGTTTTGGCGGTCATCCTGGCCTTCGGCCGGGCCGACGCGGCGGAGATCATCCTGGACGCGGCGGGCGCCACGTTTCCGCAGCCGCTTTATGAGAAATGGTTCGAGGTCTACAGGTTGAAGACCGGGACCCGGATCACCTATCGCGGCATCGGCTCCGGCGGCGGCATCCGGGAATTGGTGGGCCGAAACGTCGATTTCGGGGCCACCGACGCGTATCTCACCGACGCGGAAGTGGAAGAAGCATCGGGCAAGATCCTGCACATCCCCACATGCCTCGGCGCCGTGGCGGTGATCTATAATCTGCCGGAAAGCAAGCCCCTGCGCTTGACATCGAAGCTCATCGCCATGATTTTCCTGGGCCGCATCGTCAATTGGTCGGACCGCCGGATCGCCGATGGCAATTCCGGGGTGCCCCTGCCCGACGTGGGGATCAACGTGGTGCACCGCTCCGATGGGAGTGGCACCACATTCATCTTCACCGATTACCTCTCCAAGGTGAATACGGCCTGGCGGGAGAATGTCGGCAGGGGAAAACGCGTCGAATGGCCCGTGGGAATGGGCGTGGAAAGGAATCCCGGCGTGGTGCGGTTCGTCAAAAAGATCTCGGGCGCCATCGGATACGTGGAGATGACCTACGCGGAGCAGCACAATCTGCCCATTGCGGCGATCCGGAACCGGCGGGGGGAGTATATCCTGCCATCCCCGGCCTCCGCCTCCCTGGCGGGGAACGTGGATCTGCCCGCCGACGCCCGCATCATGATCACAGATACACCGGCTGTGGGCGGATATCCCATCAGCGGATTCACCTATCTGATTTTCTATCAGGAGCAGGCCTACCATAACCGCACCCGTCAACGGGCGAAAGTCCTCCGGGACCTGCTGCTGTGGATCATAACGGATGCCCAGGCGATCAACCGCGGTCTCCTGTACGCCCCGCTGCCGGAGATCGCGGCACGAAACGCCGCGTCCATCGTTCGTTCCATCACCCACGAGGGAAGCCCCCTGGCGGAGTAGGGATCGGTGCGTTTTGATGTTCCGTTCAATCCATCCCGGCGCCATCGGGGCAACCACCTTTCGGCCTCTCGGGTCCCACCGCGTCCCTTGCGCCGCGGTTGGCGCGCTCGCGTGCCTATCCCTGCTCGCCCTATTCGGTTGTTTGGCCGTATCGTCCGCGGCGGATGAGGTACGGGTCGGGTGATCAAGGAGGCCCTCAAGCTCCTGCGATCCTCCATCCCCAGGAACATCGAGATGGAGTGGCGGATCTCCGACGGGTGCGGCCCCATCCTGGGGGATCCGAGCCAGATCCACCAGATCGTCATGAACCTCTGCACAAACGCCTACCACGCCGTGGAGGAGCGGGGCGGCACGGTGGCGATCGGTCTGGACGAAGTCGAAGCGGTCCCCCGGCGGTCTCGCATCCGGCGTCAAGGAAGGGGGGACGGCGGATCGACCGCCGACAACCCCCGCCATCCATGCGCCGATGGACGGCCGGGGTCCATCCGCCTCGTGAAAAGCGACGGTATAACCTGTTGGGAAAAAAAGAAATTTGTTCGATTGTCCGTATCCGATTCCGGGATCGGGATCGAACCTTCCATCATGGATCGGATCTTCGACCCCTACTTCACCACCAAAGAGAGGGAAAAGGGATCGGGACTCGGCCTCGCCGTGGTCCACGGGATCGTCCAATCCCATGGCGGGTGGATCTGTGTGGAGACCGAACCAGGCAACGGAACCACCTTCGAAATCTATTTTCCCCGTTCGGGCGGACGGCCGGACATGGAACGGAGGCCCGGGGGCGACATCGAGCTGTCCGCCGGCAACGAACATGTGTTGATCGTCGACGACGAGGCCCCCATCGCGCAAATGGAGCGGATCCTCCTGGAACGGCTCGGATACCGTGTGACCGCCTTTACGGAGAGCCCCAAGGCCCTGGCGTGCTTCGCCGCCGCCCCCGAGCGCTTCGATTTGATCATCACGGACCAGAGCATGCCGCGGCTCACGGGGGACAAGCTCACCAAGGAGGTCCTCTCCATTCGGCCCGATATGCCGGTGATCCTCTGCTCCGGTTTCAGCGAGAAGGCCGACGAAGAAGGCCTTTTGTCCCTGGGGATCCGGAAGTTCATCGCCAAACCCGTGAAGGTCGGTCAGTTTGCCGCCGCGGTGCGGGAGGTGTTGAATGAGCGGGTTCGGTGAGCATCCATCGCCGCCCGCGCCACGGGAGACCGGGGAAGCGGCGGGTAAGGCTCCAATGGGCGGAACTCTCCGCGACAATCTCTATATTTATCATCGTTACTTCCAAAGGAACTTGTTGCATGGGCAGAAAGATCTTGGCGGCGGATGATTCCGCCAGTATTCGACAACTGGTCAGGTTTTCACTGAAGGGTACCGATTGCGAGGTGGTGGAGGCCGAGGACGGGGAGGTGGCCTTGCATCTGGTCCGTACTTCTCCCGTGGATCTGATTCTCACCGACTTGGATATGCCGGGGATGGACGGCATCGCCCTGACCCGGGCCGTACGCGCATTGGGGCCGGATGGGCGAATGCCGATTTTGATTCTCACCACCGAGTCGGACGAGGCGTTCAAACGGCAGGCCAGGGCGGCCGGCGCCACGGGATGGATCACCAAACCCTTCAAACCCCTCCAGCTGGTGCAATTGGTGGACCGGTTTTCCGGCGGCCAAGGACCCTGACGCCCCTGGGATCGGCGGCCGACCCGGTTCGGACGGCCTCCTCGATTTTGGAGGGGCCCATTCCCGGAGACGCCGCGGGGCCAGTGCGTTTGGGTTCCCGGACGCTTTGCCTTTCTCGACCGCCGGAATCGAGGGGGGGCGCCGAAGCGGGCCGTCCCACGCCGTTTCCGTCCTTTCTTCCCCGGGTCAGGACCGCCAGCTCCCCGACATGGTCGCGCATGCCGGCGGCGTGGGACGCCATGGTTTCCGCGGCCGCGGAGGTCTCTTCGGCCTGGGCCGCCAGGGACTGGGTGTTCTTGTCGATCTGACCGATGGCGGCGCCGATCTCTTGGATCCCCTTGGCCTGTTCACGGGAGGCATCGGCGATCTCATCCACCAGGCCCGCGACCTGGTAGGCCAGACGGTTGTTGGTCTCGACGGCGCCGAGGGTCGACCGGTTCCGTTCCTTCCCCTGTTCGAGGGCGCGCAGGGTGTTTTCGATGAGATCCTTGGTCTCTTTGGCCGCGTCGGTGGTCCGGGTGGCCAACGCCCGCACCTCTGCGGCCACCACCGAAAATCCGGCCCCCGCCTCACCGGCCCGGGCCGCCTCCACCGCGGCGTTCAGGGAGAGAAGGTTGGTCTGGAAGGCGATCTCGTCGATGGCCTTGACGATTTTCAGGGATTTCTCCCCGGACAGGGAGATCTCCGCCATGCCGTCTTCCATTTCCGCCATCAATCGCCCCAGATGGTCGACGTTGGCTTTGGCCTCGACCATGATCGCCTTGATCCGCTCCGCCAGCCGGGCGTTGTTCTCGATGAACGAAGCGGTCTCCTCCATGGCGGAGGCCGTCTCCTCCACGGCGGCGGCCTGGGTACCCGACAGATCGGAGAGTTCCCCGCTGGTTCCGCTGACCTGCCGGGAGGCGGCGGAGACCTGTTCGGCCTGGGTGAGCAACCCCGTGGTGATTTCGTCGATCCTTCGGAACAGACCGCCGACGAACAGGGCGGCGCCGACCACCGCCGCGACCAGGGCGAATGAACCGATCGCCAGGATGGCGTTTCGAATCCTTTTGGCCGGGGCGTACAGTTCCCACTGTTCCTGGCATGCCGCAACGCTCCATCCGGTGATCGGAACCGGCGTGTACCCCGCCACCTTGGGCACCCCTTGATAGAGATACGGTTCCACCCCGGCGCGCTGGGCCAGCATGTTTCTCGAAATCGATTCCAGTCCGGGAATCCGCCGGATATTCGCGTCCAGAATCAGGGCGTCATCGGGATGGGCCAGGATCTCGCCGTCATCGTCCACCAGGTAGGAGTAGCCGGTGGTGCCGATGGTTTCGGTTTTGAACAGGTGCGTGACGGAGAAGAGCTTCAGCACCGTCGAGATGGCGCCGATAATCTCCTTTTCGGCGGTGTAAATGGGGGCCTGGACCTCGATGATCGGCTCGCCGCTTCTCTCCGAACGACGGGCCTTTCCGACGACGACCTCCCCCGATACCACCTTTTGAAGCGCTTCCCCATCCTCGACCGGCCGGCCGACATACGCCCCCTTTTCGGAATCCGAGAAGATCTTTCCGGTACGGTCACAAACGAAGATCGCCTCGTACCGGTCGCCGAGGATGGTCTTTTTCTCCCGCAGCTTCTTGTGGAGCAGGTCGATCAGAAGGGATTCGAAGGCGCCGCCGGCCGCCATGATCACGGTTGCGTCGGATGCCAGCTCCCGCGCCAGGGTCACCTCGTTTTCAAAGGTCTTTTCGAGCAGATGGGCGTGGTGGTGCGAGATGTTCTCCATCTGTTCATGGGAGATGGACGTATAGGTTCGATTGATCCTCGCCACGGTAAACCAGCCGACGACGAACAATGGTATCAGAACGAACGCGGCCGCGCCGGCCGTCAACTTGAACCCCAGTCCCTTGGAACGCATCTTTGCCTCTTTTCTCTCTATTCATGGAAATCGCGGATCGGGGAATCCCGTTTGCGGGAGTCCCCCCGGCCGCCGGTCGTCGGAGGGAGGAAAGGCCCCCGTCAAACCGGTCTCACTTGTCGATTCCGGTCTCTTCGCCATCGGTGTAGACCACCGCCGTGCTTTCCAGCAGGCGGTTCAGCCGATCGGCCAGGCCCCCAACGGCCCAAAACTCCGTTCGCCCTTTTCCCGCCGCCTCGATCTTGGCGGCGATCTCCCCCATTTGGTCGAAACCGTAACACTGGCAGGCCCCTTTGACGCGGTGGCCGAGGCGGCGTACCGATTCCGGGTCCGCCGCGTCCACGGCCTCCAGAAGGGCGTCCACATCCTTGCGGGTGTTTTCCAGAAAGCCGGGGATCAGCTCGGCCAGGGATTCGTCCACTTCGACCCGGACGGTGGACCGTTCGGCATCCGCCGCCTCCGGACCGGAGGCCGCCCGATCCCCGGGGCCGCTGGCCGCGTGCCGGCGGAGGGCGTCGAGGAGATCGGCCTTTTTGAACGGCTTGGTCATGTGTTCGGTGCAGCCGGCGTCGAGGCTCTCCTGGGCCTTGCCCTTGAGGGCGTGGCCGGTGAGGGCGACGATGGGGACCGGCGGCCGGTGGCGTTCCCGTTCCCATTGCCGGATGGCGTCGGCGGTCTTGTAGCCGTCCATCACCGGCATGTCGATGTCCGTGAAGACGATGTCGTAGGACATGGCCTTGAACCGCTCCAGGCAGTCCCGGCCGTTGTCGACGATCTCCACCCGGTGGGGGGTGCCCTTGAGGTAGAAGGTGAAGAGGATCTGGTTGTTCTCGTTGTCCTCGGCCAACAGGATGTTCATGGGCGTCTCCGCCCCGGCCGCGTCGGCGGGCGCCGATTCCGGGGCCTCATCGGACCGGGGGAAGGCGACCCCGAAGGCCTCCCCGACGGCGGCCAGGAGCCGCCGCTCCCCGAAGGGCTTGGACAAGGTGGCCGCCGCCCGCGCATCCCGGGCCACGGTCATCGCCGTCTGGACATGGTGAGACCGGACCATGAGGATGGTGCGGCACCGGGACGGGCAGGTTCGGATCCGCCGTGCGAAATCCGGGCCGGCCCCGTCGGCCGCCCCGGCGTCGATGAGGATCAGGTGGGGCGAGGTTTCTTTCCGGACCGTCCGCTCCAGGGCCTCCAGCCCCTCTTCGAGGGTTCCGTGGGGATCGACCCGGCACCCGTGGCGGGTCAAGGTCCGGCACACCAGATCGCCACATTTCCGATTGCCGTCGATCACCAGGGCGGAGATCCCGCAAAAATCGAAGGGGGGCCCGGCCGGGGGCGGGCCGTCCGGCGAAAGCCTCGCGGTGAAAAAGAATGCGCTTCCCCGCCCCGGCTCGCTCTCCAGCCAGATCCGCCCCTCCATGAGGGTCACCAGGTGGCGGCAGATGGCGAGCCCAAGCCCGGTGCCGCCGTATTCCCGGTTGGTGGTCGCATGGGCCTGGGCGAAGCTGTCGAAGACCGCGGCCTGTTTGTCCCGGGGGATCCCGATGCCGGTGTCCCGGACGCGGAACAGCAGGTCGATGGCCGATTCATCCGGAGCCGATCCAGGGTCGGGCCCCGCCTCCACCGTCACCTCGATCTCCCCCTTCCGGGTGAATTTGGCGGCATTGCCCAGAAGATTGGACAGGATCTGCCCGAGCCGGTGGGCGTCCCCGACGAACCGTTCGGGCAGTTCGGGCGCCACCTCGAAGAACAGCTCCACCCCCTTCGGATGGACTTTGTGGGCGACCATTTCGCAGCTTTTTTCCAGGAGCCGCCGCAGATCGAACGGCGCCGTCTCCAGGTCGATGCCCCCGGCCTCCACCCTGGACAGGTCGAGGATGTCGTTGATCAGGGCCAGGAGGTTCTCCCCGGCGCTGCGGCAGACCCGGACGCACTGCCGCTGTTCCGGGGTGAGCCGGGACTCCCAGAGCAGGTCGGCCATGCCGAGGATGGCGTTCATGGGGGTGCGGATATCGTGGCTCATGTTGGCGAGAAACTCGCTCTTGGCCCGGGTGGCCGCCTCGGCCTCCTCCCGGGCCCGAATCTCCGACTTGGCGAGCCGATCCATGATCCGCTGGACCGAGACGACCCCCACGATGGAATCCTCCTCCATGACGACGAGGTCGTCGTAGACCTTCCGGTCCTCCCGGTTCATGGCGGCGGCCGCCACCTCCCCCAAGGGCTGGTGGCCGTCCACCACGAGCGGTTCCGGGTCCATCAGCATGGCGATGGGCCGGCGGTAGAACAGGGAGACTCCGTACTGGGTGCCGAGCATCCGGTCGAGGTTGTAGCTCATGAGCAGGCCGGCGATCCGGCCCTCCTGGACGACCACCACGCTGCACAGGGGGGGGTGGTCCTTGAGCATCTCCTTGACCTCGGACACCAGGGTGTCGGGGGAGAGGGTCGGGACCGCCTCGGCCAGGGTCCCGACCGGGGTCTCCGTTCGGCCCGCCCGCCGTGTCGATGATCCGATCTCACACGGCTTGGGCGACGGCGGAGCGGGTTTGGGGCAGTCGGGCTTGCCGAGCAGGTGGCCCTGGCCGTACCGAACCCCCAGTTGGGCCAGGGTCCGCCGCTCCGTCTCGGTCTCGATGCCGGCGGCCAGAACCCGGGCCCCGATCTTCCCGGCCAGCAGGACGACCCCCTCCACCACCCCCTGCTTGACCGGACTGTATCGGATGCCCCGGATCAGGGAGGGGTCGAGCTTGATATAGTCGGGTTTCACCCGGGAGAGGAAGGCCAGGGTGGACCGGCCGAAGTTGTCGATGGAGACCTCGAAGCCCTGGCTCCGGTAATGGTCCAGGTTTTTCATCAGCAGCCGATGGTCCTCGATCCCCGACTGCTCGGAGAATTCGAGCACCACGTTCTCCGGCTTCAACCCGTACTTGCGGCTCCTCCTACGGGTGAGGCCCGGGGTGAACTCGGGGTCGTTCAGGGAGGCCATGTGGATGTTCATGAAGAGGCGTCGTCCCGGTTCCAGCGGCCCGAGGCGCTTCATGGCCGCCTCGCGGCACCGCCGGTCGAGGGCGAAGACCCGGCCGATCTCCAGGGCGTACTTGAACAGGGCCGCCGGTTCCCGGAAATGGCTCTCCTCCGGTCCCCGGATGAAGGCTTCGTAACCAAAGGGCTCCCCGGTTTCCAGGTGGAGGATGGGCTGGTACCTCGGTGAGAGCAGCGGGGTTTCGATGATCTCGTTGAAGTGGTTCCGGAGGTTGAGAGACCGGTCGAACCGGCGGTCCACGTTCCGGCGCGCCTCACACAGGGCGTTGAAGAGGGTCTCGTAGAATCCGGTCTCCGGTTCCCGCCCGATCCAGGCGTACCCGGCGCCGACGTTCACCTCGGTGCCGAGGCGGTCGAGGAAACGGGCGGTGAGGTGTTCGCTCAGCGCCAGCCGGAAGCTGGCGGTCTCTTCGGCCAGACGCGGAAACGCGTCCGCATCCCCCGAAAAACAGAAGACGGTCTCGTTCAGATCGATCTTTTCGCGGCAGATGACCTCGCACGACTCGAAACAGTCGTCGAACTCCCCAGGGGCCTCGGCATCGAGGGCGGTCAAAAGGTCGAACCCCGCCTGGGACCCGTGGGCCTGTACGAGATCGTAGAAGTCACGGACATGGATGCTGAGGATCCCCAGATGGGTGGATCCGACGGCTTTCCCCAACCGGTCGAGACAGCTTCCGGAGAAGGACCTTCGAACAAAGTCGGAGAAGAACCCTCCGCTCCGATGGAGAGGGGGGTCGGGTGTATTCTGGGCGGCGACATTCCATTTCATGCGTATTGCTCCTCGATTCAATGGGTCTTTCTCAATTCATCCGTTCCCCGAAGGGGCCCGGCCGGCCGCCGGTGCGATGCCGTCGCTTTCCGTTACGGCCGGCACGCGGCGATGCGGAAGAACGATCGCGGGGGGCCGGCGCAAAGAGGCGGAAGAAGGAATTGGGAAGGTGCCGACATCACGGGCGTCACCGATTGGGATACGCGAAACCCGTCACGGGTCTTCGATGACCGCCGGCCCTCCTCCGAGGAAACCGCAAGGGATCAATAGCGCGGGAATGTTAGCAAAAAATGAGGGGCCGGTTCGTTTTTGATCTTGGAGATGGGGGGCGGTCCGGCCCTTTGAAGACCGTGGAACCGGGTGGCGGAGATATCCGGCGCTTCCGGCCGTGTTCAAATTCAATTGGCATTTCGTTTAAAGATGGCTAGTGTGTGCGAACGTCCCTCCGGACGGCGGGGTGGTGGACGGCGGGGATGACGGCGGGGTGATTGACAGAAATCACCCATGACGGTAGGATCGGTTCCTGGAGTATCGGTATGGGGTGGTTTCCCATCGGTCTTTTCAAAACGCCGTCCACCCCGGGACCTCTCTCCCGCCCGAGCAGGGCGCCCATTCCAATTGAGATGATGTCGCCAAGAGAGCGATCGGGATCAAGGGAAAAACCGGTTAACCGTCCCGGAGGAACATGCCGGGGGGCCGGATTCCCGTGGATGCCCCGTGGGGGAGTGAGAAGCGATTGAAAGCCATATTTCGGGGGCGGCCGGAACGGGGTCCCCGATGGAACGAAGCGGAGGAGGAGATGGAACCGGAGAAAATTATTGCAACGTTGCCGAAGCTTGAAGACGGCACCCCCGCCTATCTCGGGCAGATCGTCGAGCGGGAATTCAAGGATCACCGATGGGTCGCGGAGGTGGTGGGGCTGTCCAAGGATTGCCTGGATGTCGAATACACGGAAGACTGCCCCCAGCGGGGAAAGGGCTGCGTCAGCCGGGGAGTCTATTCGCGCCATTGGAGACCCGTGGGGTCTTCAAACTGACCCTCACTGAGACTCCCGGCACCCGGGAGTCTTCTATGGACAAATTCCTTCCCTTGCCTCTTACAAAGTATTGTTAGCGTTTTGTTAGCAAACAATTAGCTTTTTGTGAGCGCCCGCTTGACAAAACCGAATCTGATCTGTATGAATGGAAGTATTCTGGGTGACTGTACCTTTGTGAAAGCCCAGGGGCGTATCCACCGCCCGAAAGCGCCATTGACATACCGTTGACCCCGAAGGCAACGGGGTGATTTGCGATCGTTGGCCTTATTTCCCGGCGTTCCCGGTGTGCTCACCGGGGACGGCTTTGGTTTAGGGCTTCCCCCCCAAGAGCGGGGCGGGTCGATACGAACCCAGAACCATAAATAATAAGAAAGGAGGATTGTGATGATGGACCTAGAAGATCTTCTCAGCTTTGAGGACGGAGGAAAATTCGTTTTAGGCGGCGCGGCGCTTCTTTTCATGGGGCCCGCCGTCGTGGGAACCGTTGCCGGGGCCCTTCGGCCCGTTGCCAAGGGGGCCATCAAGTGGGGAATGGCCGCCTACGGGCGGGGCAAGGTCTATGCCGCGGAGGCCAAGGAGAGCCTCGACGACCTGGCGGCGGAGGCCAAGGCCGAATACGAAGAAGAGAATAAGAGCAAGAAAGCGGCTCCCAAGAAGAAATCGTCATAGGCCGTCCGGACCCACCCGAAATCCAAGACGCGACCGATACACTCGGACCAACGAAGGATGGGGGGCGGAACGTTGCCGCGGCGACGCCGCCCCACCTCCTATGACTGTTGGATCCGCTGATTTCCGCCGGCGCGGAACGCGGCGTTTCCGGTATCGCCCGTGCGCGCCGGGGATGGCCGTTGGCCCAATCCATGGGTGGGGACCATACGATGAATCGCCCGTGCGCGCCGGGGATGGCCCCCGACGTCCGTGCCCGGCCGTTCGGTCCTCATCCCGTTCAGGCCTACCCCAAGGCGATCGGCGGCGGCCGACGCGGGACATCGGTGTTAAGGAGAAAATTCGATGAAGGCGGATGCGTACGTTCTGCATCAACTCCCCGGAAGGGTCCGGCTCAAGATCCCCGATCGCGCGGGTCAGCCGGCCTATTTCGATGAACTGGAAAAACAGCTCTCCTCTTTTCAGCGGTTCGAAAAGATTCGCACGAACCATCAGACCGGCAGCATCGTGCTGCAAAATGGAAAGCTCGATCTCGGCGCGCTATCAGACTACGCCGAGGAGAAGGACCTGTTCGTGATCTCCCGGGCCCCGGCACCGGCCAAGCCCCTGTCCGACAACCTCATGGCGCCCATCACCAACGCGAACAAGTCGCTGAAGGAGCGCACCCAGGGCCGGATCGATCTGGCGGAGGTCGCCTTCGGGGTGATGATGGTGATCGGCATCATCCGGCTGATCCGGGGCAGGCTCAGCGCCCCGCCGTGGTACACGGCGTTCTGGTACGCCTACGGTATCTCCAAGATCCTGGTCAAGCGGCGGGACGACAAGGACAAGAAGGGCGAGGAGGCGGGATAGAATGTCACCCCATGCGGCGCCACCCCCGACGCCGGAGGGTCCGCCGGAGGGTCCGATGGTAACGCCGGTCCATACCCGGGTCCCGGGCCGGGCCCGGTTCAGGATCGAAGGCCTCCGGGGCGGGGGGGCGATCACGAAACTGCTCGAAGAGCGCCTCTCCCGGACGCCGGACGTTCTTCGGGTCACGGCCAGCGAGCTGACCGGCACCATCCTGGTCCAATACAATTCCGGCAACTCCCGGACGGACATCTCCGCCGCCATCCGGTCGGTTTTGGAGACCCTTTCGCCGGAGCAGAAGGCCGCCCTGGGGTCGGAACCGGACGCCGGCCCTCGACCATCCGGCGGACCTCCCCCCGGCGACAGGGTGGTTCCGGTCCACGAGAAGGTTCCCGGCCGGACCCGGTACCATGTCCCGGTCCTTTGCGAGGCCGACCTGTTGAAGACCTACCTCGAGTTCCGGCTGGCCCAGCAGAAGGACATCCTCCAGGTATCGGCCAACGCCGTCACCGGGACGGTGCTGGTCCGCTACAACTCGGGCAATTCGCCCCGGTCCATCGGCCGGCGGATCGGGGAGATCCTTGCGGAAGGGCGGGCGAAGATCGCCGCGACCGAAACCGCCGTATCCGGCGGACCGGCGCCCGACCCCGGGACCTCCCCCCTCCCGGCCTCCCTCCAACAGATCCTGCGGTTTCACGACGACCAACCGGAGCGGGGCTGGCACCGCATGGAGGAGGCCGCGCTCCTGGCCCTGCTGGAGGTCGACGCTCAGGCCGGCCTGTCCCTCGCGGGAGTCCGGGAGAAACGGCTGAAATACGGCCCCAACACCTTGCCCTCCGCCAAGCCCCGGTCGGGATGGTCCATCTTCTTCGACCAGCTCAACTCCCTGCCGGTCTACCTTCTGGGGGCCGCCGCCGGGCTGTCCGTGGTTACCGGCGGGGTTCTGGACGCCGCGCTGATCATGGGGGTGGTGGTCGCCAACGCCGCCATCGGCTACGTCATGGAGAGCCAGTCCGAAAAGACCATCAGCGCCCTCCAGCGGATCGTCTACCCCTCGGTGGCGGTGGTCCGGGAGGGGGAGGTCGCGGAGGTCTCCGTGGAGGAGATCGTCCCCGGGGACCTGTTGATCCTGAAGCCCGGAACCTACGTATCCGCCGATTGCCGGGTACTGGCCGCATCCCGCCTCACCATCGACGAGTCGACCCTCACCGGCGAGTCCATGCCGGTAAACAAATCGACGGGCCTCTTGCGGGGGACGGACGTCCCCCTGGCCGATCGTTCCAATATGGCCTACATGGGGACCCTGGTCTCCGGGGGCGAGGGCGTGGCCGTCGCCGTGTCCACGGGCATGTATACCGAGATGGGCCGGATCCAGTCGATGCTGGACCAGAACACCTCGCCGGAAACCCCTATCCAACGGCAGCTGCGGGAACTGGGGGACCATCTGATCCTTTCCGTGGGGGCCGTGGGGGGATTCGTCTTCCTGGTGGGGCTTTTCCGGGGGTACGGGATGCTTCGGATGCTCAAGATGGCCATCTCCATGGCCGCCGCCGCCGTGCCCGAGGGACTCCCCACCGCCGCCACCGTCACCTTCACCCTGGGGATCCGGAGCATGGAGAAACACCATCTGCTGGTCCGGCGGCTCCAGGCGGTGGAGACCCTGGGGGCGGTCCAGACCCTGTGCATGGACAAGACCGGCACCATCACCCGGAATCGCATGGCGGTGAAAAGGGTCGTGGTCGGATTGGAAGATCTGGGCATCCGGGGTGAAGCGGTTCCGGATATCGGGACGTCCGAGGACTTTCATCAATTCGTGGCCATCGGGGTTCTGTGCAACGACGCCCGAATGAACGGGGCGAACGGGGTGGACGAAAACGGCCGCGCCCGGCCCACGGGCTCCCCCACCGAGTGCGCCCTGCTCGATCTGGCCGTCCGGGCCGGGTGCGATGTCAAAGCCCTGCGCCGAACCTACCCCCTCCTGGAGGTGAGGCACCGGGCCGAAAACCGGCTGTTCATGTCCACGATCCACGAGGCCCCCGACGGCGGCCGGCTCCTGGCCGTGAAGGGGAGCCCGGCGGATCTGCTCAACATGTGCGACCGGTACCTGGAAGGGGGGGCGAGCCTGCCGTTGGACGAATCCGTTCGCCTGGAGATCGAACTCCAGAACGCCCGGATGGCCGGAGAGGCCCTGCGGGTACTGGGGGCGGCCTTCAAACGGGTCGACGAGGACGGGGAGGCGACCGAGGAGGGGATGACCTGGGCCGGCCTCATCGGCATGGCCGACCCCATCCGCCCCGGCGTCGGCGGGCTGATCGAAACCCTTCACAGAGCCGGCATCGACACCGTCATGATCACCGGGGACCAATCCCAGACCGCCTACGCCGTGGCCCGGGAGGTGGGGTTGAGCCGGGGGGAGTCCCTGGAGATCCTAGACGTCACCCAGCGGCCCGACATCGACGACGGGGAGATGGAGGCCCTGGCCCCCAAGGTCCATGTCTTCTCCCGGATCACCCCGGCCCAGAAGCTGAAGATCGTCAAGGCCCTCCAGTCCACGGGCAAGGTGGTGGCCATGACCGGCGACGGGGTCAACGACGGCCCGGCCCTCAAGGCCGCGGACATCGGCATCGCCATGGGCCGGTCCGGCACCGACGTGGCCCGGGACGTGGCCGACGTGGTCATCGAAAAAGACGACCTGGAGACCATCGTCATCGCCATCCGCGACGGCCGCACCATCGGGGACAACATCAAAAAATCGGTCCACTTCTTCCTGGCCACCAACCTCTCGGAGGTGCTGATCATGGCCGGCGCCATCGCCGGCGGCCTGGGCTCGCCGCTGAACACCATGCAGCTGCTCTGGATCAACATGATCTCCGACATCCTTCCGGGCGTGGCCCTCTCCATGGAACAGCCCGAGGGGGATGTGTTGGCCCGGCCCCCCCGGGCCGAAAACGCCCCGCTCTTCTCCCCGGAGGAGTACAAGCGGATGGCCTTCGAATCCGCCGCCATCACCGGCGGGGCTTTGGCCGCCTACGGGTATGGATTGGCGCGGTATGGATTCGGGGCCGGGGCCGGCTCCCTGGCCTTTCAGTCCTTGACCATCGGACAGCTTCTCCACGCGTTCAGCTGCCGGTCCAAGACCCGGTCCATCTTCTCCGGGCGGCGCGGCCCGTCCAATCCCTACCTGACCTGGTCCATCGGCGGCTCACTGGCTCTCCAGGGGATGACGTTCTTCATTCCCGGCCTGAGAAACCTTCTGGGGATCACCGCCCCGTCGCTGCCGGACATCCTGGTGGCGGGCGGCACAGCGCTGGCCCCCTTTCTCATCAATGAAGCCACCAAAACGGCCCCTCCCGGAGGGGGAGAAAGGATAAGCGGCACCGATCCGCCGCCGGCACCGGCATGAGAAAAAACTACATCGTTATCACGGAATCGTTGACGGACGGCCACCCCGACAAGCTCTGCGACCGGATCAGCGACGCGGTGGTCGACAACTTCCTCATCCAGGACCCGGCCAGCCGGATCCGGGCCCAGTGCGCCGTCTCCCGGTCGATCCTCTTCATCGCGGCCCGGTACCAGTCCAAGGCGGTGGTCGATCTCTCCGAGACCGCCCGCAAGGTGATCCGGGGGATCGGGTACGAGAGCAAAGAGTTCAACGCCTCCACGTGCAGCATCCTCACCTCGTCGCTGGAGTACCAGCCGGATCTCCGCTACGACTTCGACGAGGGGGAGATGACCGACGACGAGATCGAAGCGCTGGCGGTCAAAGAGCAGACCACGGTCTTCGGATTCGCCGCCGATGAAACACCGCCCCTGATGCCGATGCCCATCTATCTGGCCCACAGGGTCGCCGGACGGCTGGTGGCGGCCCGCAAGGAGAAGGAACTGCCGTACCTCTATCCCGACGGGAAGGTCCAGGTGGGGGTGGAATACCGGGACCGGCGGCCGTACCGGA
>CAYSLC010000047.1:0-27848 GCA_964431545.1 uncultured Desulfobacteraceae bacterium
CCTCGCAACCGAATCCTGGGTAAGGTGGAAATCAAGAAACGGGTAATGCTCCCGGGGGAAGGTCACCGAATTTCGACACGTTCGCCGATGACGGTAGCCCGGTCCCCGGCTACTTGAACGCCTCCTTCCGGATCCCGTACTTTTTCAATAGTTTGGATAGTTGGCGGGTGGTGATGCCGGCGGTGCCGGCGGATAGGTTGACCCTGCCCCGGTGTTTCTGGAGCAGTTCCATGAGATAGCGCCGCTCGATTTCGGCCACGGCCCGCCGTCGCACCTCGGCGAGGGGGGCGTCGGTATCCGTCAGAAGGCACGCGGACGGTTCACTGTCGGTGAAGAGTTCGGCCGGGAAGCCGTCCGGGGTGAGCATGGGGCCGCTCTCCAGAATGTAGGCCCGCTCCACGAGGTTCTCCAGCTCCCGGATGTTGCCCGGCCAGGGGTACCCCTGGAAGGCCTCCATGACCTCGGGGGTCACGCCGTCGATCGCCTTGGCATAGAACCGGTTGAGCTTCCGAAGGAAGACGTCGATGAAGGAAGGGATATCCTCGACCCGCTCCCGAAGCGCCGGGACATGGATGGGGAAGACGTTGAGCCGGTAATAGAGGTCCCGCCGGAACTCCCCCCGATCGCACATTTCTTTCAGATCGGCGTTGGTGGCGGCGATCACCCGGACATCGACGTCGATCCCCTCCTCCCCGCCCACCCGCTGGAGGGATCCCTCCTGGAGCACCTGGAGGAGCTTGATCTGGGCCGGCGGCGTGATGGTGCCGATCTCGTCCAGGAAGATGGTCCCCTTGTCGGCGATCTCGAACTTCCCCGGCTTCCGCCGCACCGCGCCGGTGAAGGAGCCCTTCTCGTGTCCGAAGAGTTCGCTCTCGATGAGGGTGTCCGGAATGGCGCCGCAATGGACGCTGATGAAAGGGCCGTCCTTTCGGCCGCTGTTGCGGTGGATCTGCCGGGTCAGCACCCCCTTGCCGGTGCCCGTCTCCCCGACGAGCAGCACCGTGCTCTTGGTGGGAGCCACCGAGCGCAGCTCTTCGTAGACCTTCTTCATGGCCGGACTTCGGGTCCGGAGCATCTCCAGACCTTCGGCCTGCCAGTGGCGACGGCGGAGATAATCGAGTTCCGACTGCATGACGATGACGTCGAAGATGGCGTCGGCCACGCACTTCACCTCGTCGGCCATGACCGGATGGGTCAGATAGTTGGAGGCCCCGTCCTTGACCGCCAGAACCGCCTCCCGGATCCGGTCGGCCGGCGCCATGACCACCACCTCGGTGTGCGCCTGGGCCCCCAGAAACGGCTCCAGGGCCGACCGGTATCCGTTCTCCCGCCCCCGGCCCAGAAGCGGCAGATCGATGAAGATCAGATCGACGTGCTTGCGCCGGACGATCTCCAGGGCCGACTCCGTCCGCCCGGTTCGGCGCACCCGGTAGCCCCGGTCGAAACAGTCGTGGATCACCCGGAAGGCGTCCGGATCCTGGGTCACAACCAAAATCGATTTCATGGATCTCTTCGCAAGGGATCAACTCCCTTCCCGGTCATTCCGGATCACGGTCGGCCCCCTGCGGCGTCCCGACGGTTCCGGCCGGAACATGGGACCCCTGCCATCGGGCCGATCCGCAAGGCATACCCGTTCCTCCCCGCAGGGAACGAGTCGGTGTATCATACTACCGGAGCGAGGGGAGAACAACCGAAAAGCCGGGGGGGAGCGACGGTGGCGAAAGCGGGGTGTCCGCCGACCGGGATGGGGAAGGGCACGCCCTTCCGAGGGGCGGTCGGCGGAACTCAGGGGTTGTGGATGGGGCGGGCGATGGGGAACGCGGATCCGTCAAGCGGCACGGGGCTTCCGCCCCGGATCGAACCGCTGCTCGATTTTGACGGCCCAGGTGTTCTTGTCGTAGCTTCCATCGAAAAGGATCAGTTCCGGATGGCCATCCAGGGACCGGTAGTTTTTGACGGCCACCCCCTTGTCCAGGGCCTTTTGCTCATCAAAGACCCGGATGTCGTAGACGCCCCTTGGGTCCTCCCGGGGAATGGAAACGCTCTTGAGCGTCCAGACCCAGTCGGGATCATGCTTGAGATCGACAACGAGATGGCGGCCCACGCCGGAGGGAAGCTCCTTGGGCTTGGGCAGCTTCCGACCCTGCCGGGGTTCTCCCCCCTCGTTCTTTTTCCAAAACTTCCAGTTCATCGATTTTCCCCCTTCGGTATGGGTAGCGGCAAACGGAGACCCGGACGACCGGCTCCCCACTCTCTGAACGATCCCGAGGAACCGATCCAGACGGTGGACAACATAGCAATTCCCGTACCAGGAGAGGTTTCCGGCCGGCGCCGCACCGATTTCAGGGCCGTTTTTCAAGAACCCTCGGTTCCGGTCTCCATGCCGGGGGACTCCGGAAGATGTGGGGCCGATTCCCCGAAGCTGTTGCGGTCGTTTTCGGCACCCCTGGTTCCGAAAACGGAAAAAACGAGAACATACAGTTCCCTTTCCAGCGGACATGCCGGTTTTGTCGGCGATCCACGGCGTCGCCATTCCCCCCTCGGGGCCCATCGGCGGGGTCTTGGGGGGGGGCCATGGGAACCATCGGTTCCGATTTCCCGTGAATACCGCGGGGATCCTGTGCATCGGGGCGACGGCGCGCGAGGTCCGTTCCGACACCGGCGGGGCACTGGCATTTATCTTGCTAGAGAGCTGCGGCCGAAGCGCGGTAACGCGCGGGAGGGGGGCTGTCTCCCGTCCCCGGCCATGCATGCCACCCGACGCAACCATTGATGAAAAAGGAGAATGACCCATGAAAAAGATGCTCTCGGTGTTGACGATTCTTCTGATGGGGGCGGCCGTCGTCGCCTTCCAGGGCGCAACGGTCGAGGCCCCCGACGGTACCCCGGGGCTATTGGCCGCTTCCAACCAGCAGGACGACATGGAGGCCTCGGACACCGACGAGGAGGCGGCCATGGAAGAGGAGATCCCCGATGATGAGGAGCTGGAATCATTGGAGGAAGAGCCTCCCCTCGACGAAATGGAGGAGGAGGAAGAGGGCGGCGAATACGACAATCAGGGTTGATCGGATTCCCCTTCCCGGATCGGGGTAACCCGCCGCCCATGATCCGGTCCGGCTCGCCGTCGGGACTCCGCCCGGAGTTCCGACGGCCACCTCCCCCCTCGGCCGCCGAGGCCTTTTCCGAATTGTTTTACAAGCGCGCCGGGTTTTGATATGATCTTGGATATGGAGTGAATCGCGGCATTGCGATCCGGCTGACGGGCAACCTTACGTCCAGGAGGAGCCATGAGGTTCAACGCCGTGCCCCAATCTGGAGGAAAGGAAAAGGCGGGCGGGAAGCGTGGCGGGCGCTCAAACCGCCTCGTGGAAATCTTCCGTTCGATCCCCTACCTGGCGCCCCTCATCTCCCAGTCCGCCCAGAGAAGGAAACACAAGCGCCGACAGACGGAGGAGGACGCCTACGTCCTGTTCCGACATCCGGTCACCCAGATGGGCCAGATCATCGATATCAGCCGGGGCGGCATCGCCTTCTCCTCCCCGGCGGAATCCCAGAAGCTCGGGGAACTCTTCGAGCTGGACATCTTCATCAACGGCGCCAGTTTCTACCTGGAGCGCGTTCCCTGCAAGTACGTCTCCGAGTGCGAGATCGTCGTCGACGGGGTATCGGAGGTCTCCCGGCGCTACGGCGTCGCCTTCCGGGAACTCACCCAGCGGCAGGTCTCCCAATTGGAATACCTCCTCCGCCGCCACACCAAGATCGAAGGCCATACGCCCCCCTACCTGATGGTACCGCGGAGGCCCTGAGAAGCCCGAGCCCCTTCATACGCGATACTCCCCCACGATGGCGTCCAGATCCCGGGCCATTCCCTGGAGGGTCTCCGAGGCCCCCGTGGTGGAGCGCGTGGAGACCACGAAGTTGTCGATGCTCTCGGAGATCTGCTTGAGCGTCAGCAGGATCTGCTCGAAGGCCTGCACCTGCTGGTTGATCGATTCGGTGATGTTCCGGGCCGATTCCGCCGACGACTCGGAGGAGTCGAGGATCTCCCGGAAGACCTCCTCCAGATCGTGGGAGAGCTGCCACCCCTGATTGATCCGCTCGGTGCCGTCCTCGGAGGTGAGGATCACGTTGTCCGAGGCCTTCTGGATCTCGATGATCTTCGACTTGATCTCCCGGGTGGAGGTCATGGTGTTGTTGGCCAGCCGTCGGATCTCGCTGGCCACGATCTCGAAGTTCTTGCCCGCCTCCCCGGCGGCCGAGGCCTCCAGCTCGGCGTTGAAGGCGATGATCTTGGTCTGGTCCGCCACGGCGTTGATGATCCCCACGATCTCCCAGATGTTCTTGATGTGATCCCCCAGGGACTTGATGCCGTCGATCACCTCGCCGTTGGTCTTACGGATCTCGTCCATCTTCTCCTTGTTCTCCCGGGTCATGGAGAACCCTCGCTCCACATGCTCCCGGGTCTGGTTGGCCACCCGGGCCACGTCGTGGATCCGCGAGGCGATGGATTTGGAGAGCTGATCCGAATCCTCCATGGTGCTCACCACCTCCTTGACGGCCGCCGCCTGGTTGTTGGCCGTGGTCTCGATCTCCCTGGAGGAGACCGACAGATCCTGGACGGCGTCGTTGAGCACCCCGGAGGCGCGTTTGATCTTGACCATCTGGGCCTTGAGCACCTCGATGAAGGCGTTGAAGTAGCCGGCCAAAAGGCCCATCTCGTCCCGGGAGGCGACCGGGATCTTCTGGGTGAGGTCGGCGCCCGACTCCGACAGGTTCTTCACCTTTCCGGTGATGTCGGCGAGGGGGCGGGCCAGGATCCGCCGGATGGAGAGCACCGAGAGGAGGATGGCCAGAAGGATCAGCCCCACGGACATGGGGACGATCTTCCAGGTGAGGGCCGCGGTCTCGGCCAGGGCCTCCTCCTTGTCGATTTCGGCGATCACCGCCCACTGCCGGTCGAAAATCCGTGCCGGGGCGTAGGAGGAGAGGACGGGGATCCCCCGGTAGTCGTCGATGACCCCGGTGCCGCTGTCGCCGGCCAGGGCGGCCCGGGTCGCCTCGGTGTCCACCGCGAGGACCCCGATGGTGGTGCCCAGCTGCCGGACCAGGGGGTCGGTCAGCTCCTCGATGAAGCGGCTGTCGTTGCGCATCCGCCGGTCCGGCCCCACCAGGTAGCTCTCCCCCGAATTGCCCAGGCCCGCGGACTGGTAGTTGCCGTTGAAGGTCATGATCCGGTTGATCCGGTCGATGGGGATCTGGATGATGAAGACCCCCTCCCGCCGTCCGTCGGAGAAGACCGGGGTTCCGATGAAGGCGGCCGGCAGGTTGTAGCTCGGCTCGTAGGGGGCGAAATCGTCGAAGGCGATCTCCCCCTCGGAGAGTCTCAGGGCCCCGGTGAAGGCCCGGGCCAGGCCCGTGTCCTTGTACGGGCCGGTGATCAGGTTGGTGACGTAGTCCTGCTCCTTGAAATCGGTATAGAGGACCGTGCCCCGGAGGTCCACCAGGAAGACGTCGTAGAGTTCGAAATTGTGCAAAAAGGCGTTCAGCGCCCCATGGTAACGGGCGTGGACATCGGCGTAGGCGAACCGGTACCCCTCGGGCCGCTTCAGCTCGTCCCGCTTGCCGGCCGGGTGCGGGTTGGCGGCGATGTAGAGGTACTGGGCGATCCGCCCGTGGGGGGTGCCGGGAAGGTAGGCCTCGGCGGGGCGGGGCTTGGCGCCGCCGGGAACCCCGTAATTGACCTCGTCGAGGTAGTTCCGTTCATAGAATTTGGTAAGTTCCCCCTCGATCCGCCAGGGGTCGATCTCCACCTCTTCCGCGATGGTGTAGAAGGACTCCCGGAACTCCCCCAGGGCGTTCTGGATCATGTTGTCCGCCGCCAGGGAGACCAGAAGCTGACCGGTGAGGTCCATGTAGTTCTGGATGTGCTCCCTCGCCCCCTCGCGGATGGAGGTGAGCTGCTCCATCCGGGTCCGGATCAGGCTGGTGCGGGAATTGTGCAACGCCACGGCGCTGACGGCGACCCCCAGCACCAGCGCCCCCACGAGGCTGAAAAAAATGAGCTTCGTCTGAATCCCCTTTTCGCTCTGTTCCATGCGCGGTCCCTCCCCTCATCCGACCTGGTCCGAATTGCCCGCCGTGGCCTTTTCCGCCGGTCCGGCCCGCCCCCGCCCCCGCCGGCCCGAAACGGCCCTTGCGGGGTCGCCGCTCCGGGACGGACGGCGTATGGGGAAAAGGCGAAAACTAGGTATAGAAATATCCTACTTTATGAAAAGTCAAGGAAAAACTTTTGACAACGACCGGCTCCATCCTGTACATCTCGGAACGGATCCGGGCTCCGGCGCGGCCTCCGGGGCTTTCCACCGGACAACCCGTTCCATCGATTCTTCACCCCATGGGAACGTCCTTCGATGATTTCAGGCAGAACCCTGGTCAACCGTTTCTTCGCTTCCGAGACCATCGGCTTTCTCTTCGGGGTGCCCGTGGCGACGGCCTACGCCCTGCTGCTGGTCCGGTTCGACCCGGTGGTGGTGTCGGGGATCCTCCGGGCCGTGCTGACCGCCACCGTGGTGATCGTGGTGGGGGCCGCCCTGCCCACCAACCTGATCCTCTGCAAGGGGCTGGCGGATCGGATCGACCGGTACCGGGAGGGATCCCTGCCCGACCGGGAGGCGGTGCGCCTCTTCTATCGGCTGGTCCGGCTCCCCTTCCTCCACGGCCTCTGGATCTTCGGCCGGATCTCGGCCGGGGCCCTGGCGGTGACCCTCCACGCGGTGATCTCCTTCGACATCGAAAGCTCCCAGGCGGTATCCATCTTCTGCCTGGCCCTCTACGGCGCCTATATATCGGGGCTCATCGCCTACGTCTTCGTGGCGGGCCTGGTCCGGGGCGCCGGGGAGGCGATCGTGGCCGCCGGCCTCATCGATCCCTCGGTGCTCCGGAAGAAGCGGTTCTTCGGACTGAGCTTCTCCAAAAAGGCGATCATCTTTCTGATCATCCCGGCCCTCTACGCCAACCTCTCCGTCTACCTCTACTTCAACGGGATCCCCTCCGAGGGGATGGCGCCCGCCACACTCAAACAGGGCCTGGCCGGGGTGCTGACGGTCAACCTGGTGACCATGTTCGCCGCCATTGTCCTGATCATCCATTCCACCCAGCGGAAGATCCGGGTGCTGGAGTCGTCCCTGGGGGTCTTCGTCTCCGACTCCGGCGACCTGACCCGGACCATCCCCACCAGCCTCACCGACGAGTTCGAGCACATCAGCCATCTGATCAATCAGGCCATGGGGAATTTCCGCCTGCTGCTGGAGAAGATCCAGACCACCAGCGGCACCCTGTTCGACTCCACCGTGGGGCTTTCCACCTATGCCCAGCAGATCCACGCCACCTCCAACGACCAGGCGGCCTCGGTCAAGGAGATGGTCACGGCCATGGAGGACTCGGACCGGCTCTCCAAACAGATCAGCGGCCACATCCGGGAGGTGGCGGAGATCTCCGGCCAGACCCGCTCCGACGCCGAGCGGGGCGGAGCGATCATCCGGGACAACCGGGCCAAGATGGCGGAGATCAAGCGGACCAACGCGGCCACCATCGACGGCATCAAGACGCTCAACGATCAGATCAAGAACATCTGGGAGATCGTCACCATCATCAACACCATCGCCAACCAGACCAAGATCATCGCCTTCAACGCCGAGCTGGAGGCCTCCTCGGCCGGAGCGGAGGGGAAGAACTTCGAGATCGTGGCCGGCGAGGTCCGGCGCCTGGCCGACAACACCGTGGAGTCGACCGAGGAGATCAAAGGGATCATCCACCAGATCCAGGGGGCGTCGGACCACCTGATCCTCTCCTCGGAGCAGGAGACCAACCGGATCCAGGAAGGATGGAAACTCTCCCAGGGGCTCGACGCCCTCTTCCAGGGGATCCTCGCCTCTTCCGAGGAGTCCGCCTCCTCGGCGGCCCGGATCTCCTCCACCATCGACCGGCAGGTCTCCGCCTTCGAAGGGATCCTCGGTACCCTGAAGCACGTCTCCGGCCGGATCGAGAGTTTCGTGGAGTCCACCAGCGCCACCAATCTGGCGGCGGAATCGTTGAACGAGCTGGCGGAAGATTTGAATGCCATTGTGGAACGATATGTGGTATAGCGCCCCATCAAGAAAAGGAGTCTGAAGATGAGGCAACGGAATGGATTTCGGCTCGGCAGCCTCGCCAGCAAGGTCCAGATGGTCTTTGCCGGGCTGTTCCTGGTGCTCTTGATGGCCGTGGGAGCGATCCTCTACCTCAGCCTGGAGGGGGCGCTGCTCACCAGAAACGAATCGGAATTGACCAACACCACCGAGATGATCCAGCGGATGGTCACCCTCTACGTGGACAAGGCCACCCAGAACTACCTGCGGGCCATCGCCGAGAAGAACCGGGAGCTGGCCGCTTACTATTACGGGCTCTCCCGCAAGGGGATCATCGGGGAGGCGGAGGCCTACGCGCGGTTCGAGGAACTCCTGCTCGATCCCGAGTACGGAAGGATCGGAACCACCGGCTACATCGCCGGGATCAACAGCCAGGGGGTGACGGTGCTCCATCCCCGTTCCCCCGGCGTGGATGCGTCCAAGTTCCCGTTCATCCAGGAGGCGATCCGGACCAAAAACGGCTATATCAGCTATGAATGGCGGAACGTCGGAGAGGAGACGCCGAGGGAAAAATCGGCCTACCTCTCCTATTTCGAGCCATGGGATCTGATCCTGTTCGTCTCCTCCTACCGGTCGGAGTTCACCTCCCTCATCGATATCGACGACCTGTCGAAGGTGATCACCTCCATCAACATCGGCATGAAGGGCTACCCCTTCATCATGGATCTCCAGGGTAGGCTGGTGATCCATCCCAAAAGGCGCGGGGACCTGGTCCTCGACGAGACGGACGCCGCCGGCCGCCGGTGGGCCCGGGAGATGATCGAACGGAAAAACGGCAAGATCCGGATCTCGGCCGCCAAGGGGGCCAAACAGGGGATCACCGATCGGATCGCCTACTTCACGAGCCTGCCGGACATGGGCTGGATCGTGGTCTCCGTGGCGCCCCTCAAGGAGGTCTACGCCCTGCTGGGCACCGTGCGGAACATCCTTCTGGGGGCCATTCTGGTTGCCGTGGTCCTGAGTTACTTCGTGGTCTCCGGGATCTTCGGGAGGATGCTCCGGCCCGTCTCCCGGATCCGGTCGGTGGCCGAGGCCGTCTCCAAGGGGAACTTCTCCCGGCGGATCGAGGTCTCCTCCGCGGACGAGATCGGCCAGATTTCGATCCAGTTCAACGCCATGATGAACAACTTCGAGGAGATCCTCAAGCGGGTCCGCACCTCATCGGAGGTGCTCACCGAATCGGTCCACAACCTCTCGGCCTCGGCCCAGGAGATCTCCACCACCTCCAACCAGCAGGCCGCCTCGGTCAAGGAGATCGTCAGCACCATGGAGGACTCGGAGCGGCTCTCCCACGACATCGCCGGCCGGATCAACGAGGTGGCCAGCATCGCCAACGGCACCAAGGATACGGTGGCCCAGGGGTTCGACCTGATCCAGAACAGCCTGGGGAAGATGGACGAGATCAAGGAGGCCAACGCCCAGCGGATCACCGGTGTCAAGTCCCTGGGCGACCGGATCGAGACCATCTGGGACATCGTCAACATCATCAACGCCATCGCCGACCAGACCAAGATCATCGCCTTCAACGCCGAACTGGAGGCGGCGGCCGCCGGCGATGCCGGGAAGAACTTCAAGATCGTGGCCTCGGAGATCCGGCGGCTGGCCGACTCCACCGTGGCCTCCACCGGGGAGATCAAGGCGAAGATCAATGAGATCCAGCACTCCTCGGACCACCTGATCATCGCCTCGGAGGAGGTGACCGAGAAGATCGCCGAGGGGTGGGATCTCTCCAGCCGGCTGCGGAAGGTGTTCGAGGAGATCCTGAGTTCGTCGGAGATCTCGGCCAATTCCGCCGGCCACATCGCCCTTTCCATCAACCAGCAGGCCAACGCCTTCGAGCAGATCCTCCAGACCCTCAAGCAGATCTCCGAGGGGATCGACAACTTCGTTCTGTCCACCCAGTCGACCACCGAGGCGTCCCAGCGGCTGGAGGAGACGGCGGGGGCCTTGAACGGGCTGCTCCAGCGGTACGTCGTCCAAGAGGAAGGGAGGACCGGGTCCCATGGATAATCGAGAGCTGATGGAGAGGATCGACGCCGGACCGGCGGCGTCCGAGGCGGCGGAGGCGGCCGGAGAGCGGGTCAAGTTTCTCATCGTCCGGATCGAGGAGAAACACTACGCCTTTGCCGCGGAGCAGATCAAGGAGATCGTCATGGACACCCCCCTGTACTTCATCCCCTTTGTTCCGCCCTACGTCCGCGGGGTGATCAACCGGCACGGGGAGCCGTACACGGTCTTCGATCTCAATGTCCTGTTCGAAAAGGAGAGCCTTGTGGCGAACACCTTCCTCATCTCCAACTTCGACGACGATCAGATCGCCTTTCTCGTCTCGGACATCATCGAGATTTTGAAGGTGAGCCCGGAAGAGGTCCACCCCATCACCTCGGCCGAGGACCAGGAGGCGTATTTCTCCGGCGCCGTCAGCTCCAGGGGCGAGGACACCCTGGTGCTCAACATGGCCAACCTGCTGGCCCAACTGGAAAAGGACCTTGAAACCCTCTGAGACCCACGACTTTCTGGTGATCCGGTACCGGACGGCCGGTTTCTTCGTCAACCGGGACCAGTTCTTCGCCAGCATCTTCCCGGACCGGGTCCGCCCCCTGGACCACCCCACCCGGTACCTGGGCTCGGCGGTGGAGTTCGACGGCCGGCTGCTGCCCCTGTTCGATCTGGACGCCCTTCTCCGGGACCTCTTCGGGTTCGAAGATCCCGAACGGCTCCATGTGGCCCTCATCGTCGACCCGGCCCCCTTCTCCGCCGAGCGCCGGGAGGGGCTGCGGGCCGCGGCGGAGCGGGAGAGCCCGCCGCTGTCGACCGACCACCTGGCGTTTCTGGCCCACGGCCGGGCCGAAATGAAGCGGATCCCCCTGTCCGGAATCCGGCCCCTGCCGCCGTGCATCCGTTCCCGGCTCCGGCGGGCCGGGATTCTGGGGTGCCGGTTTCTCCCCGACGAGGGGATCTGGTTCTTCCTGGACATCGAACGGATCATCTCCCCCCTGGCCTTCCAAGATGCGAGCGCCCATGAAAATTCTGATCATTGACGACTCCGCCCTGGTCCGGAGCATCCTCAAGAAACTCTTCGAGCGGGTGCCGGAACTCGTGGTGGCCGGGGAGGCTGCCAACGGACAGCGGGCCGTGGAACTCAACCGGGAACTCGCCCCGGACCTGATTCTCATGGACGTCAACATGCCGGTGATGGACGGTCTGGAGGCGACCCGGCGGATCATGGGGGACCGGCCGGTGCCGATCATGATCTTCTCCAACCGGCTCGACGCGGAGACGGGGTACGAGGCGATCAACGCCGGGGCCATGGAGGTGATGGCCAAGCCGGACATCTCCCAGTTCAACGAGCCGGCTTTCTACGAGGCGTTTCTCGACAAGATCCGGACCCTGGCCGGGGCCAAGGTCCTGCCCAGGCCGGGGACGTTCTCCCGGCGCAACCACCGGAGCCCGGAGCAGCGCTCCTTTCAGGTGGTGGTCATGGGGGCGTCCACGGGCGGCCCCCTGGCGGTCAAGGAGATCCTCCAGCGCCTGCCGGGCAACTTCCCGGTGGGCATCGTCCTGGTCCAGCACATGGAGCCGGGCTTCGACCAGGGGTTCGCCCGGTGGCTGGACGACATCACCGCCCTCAACGTCCGGCTGGCGGGGAACAGGGAGAGCCTTTCGCCCGGCCACGTCCATGTGGCGCCGGTGGACCGGCACCTGAAGCTTTCCGGCACCCGGCTGCTGCTGGACGACGGGGACCGGGTGCTCAACCAGAAGCCGAGCGTGGATGTCCTCTTCCGATCCGCGGCGGATGCCTTCGGGGAGGGGACCCTGGCCGTGCTGCTGACCGGCATGGGCCGGGACGGCGCGGAGGGGTGCCGGTCGGTGGTGGGCCGGGGGGGCGTCACCCTGGTCCAGGACGAGGGGAGTTCGGCGATCTTCGGGATGCCCCGGTCGGCCATCGAGCTGGGGGCCGCCTCCCAGGTCCTGCCCCTGTCGGAGATCCCCGGCCGGATCGTGGAACTGCTGCGGAGGCCCCGGTGAGTGGGACCCCGGTCCATCCCCGGCCCGTAGGGAAGCCGGAGCCGGACGCCGCGGCCGGGGGCCTGGTCTCCGAAACCGGGTTCCGCCGGATGATCGAGACGATCAAGCGGGAGACGGGGATCGATCTGCCGGGCTCCAACCACCGGTCGGTGCGGGACTTCCTGGCCCGGCGCTGCCGGACCCTGGGCCTCGACGTGTGCCCCTACCTCGACTATGCAAAGGCCAATCCGGCGGAGTACGACCGCCTCATCGACGCGGTGACCATCAAGGAGACCTATTTTTTCCGGGAGGAGAAGCAGTTCCGGGCCATGGAGAGGGTCGTCCTGCCCCGGCTCATGGCGTCGGAGGTCCGGCGGTTGTCCCTGTGGAGCGCCTCCTGCGCCACGGGCGAGGAGGCGGTCTCCCTGGCGGCCCTGGCCGAGAGCGCATGGGCGGTCTCGCCGGAGTACGACTACACGGTGGCCGCCAGCGACATCAACGCCCGCGCCCTGGACGCCCTGCGGCGGGGAATTTACACCACCAACGCCTTCCGCCGGGACGGGCGGCGGTACCATGTCCTGCTCTCGCCGTACCTGGAGCGGTCCGGGGACCGGTTCATCCTCAAGGAGACCCTGCGGCGGCGGGTGTCGGTCCGGCGGCTCAACATCCTCCGGGACGACCTGGGGGCCTTCCGGGAGTCGTTTCACATCGTCTTGTTCCGCAACACCCTGATCTACATGCCCATGGAGGTCCGGCAGGCCATCATGGACCGGGTGGCCGCCACCCTGAAGCCCGGCGGCCATCTGTTCCTGGCGGCGGCGGAGATGCCGCTGATCTCCCATCCGGAGTTCTCCCTGGCCGAGTACGAGGGGGTCTATGTCTTCCGGAAGAAATCTCCGGGGGAGCGGGGGCCGAGGGCGGTGCCCGATCCGGAGAGCCTGGGATCGATGCGCCGGCGGCGACCCGAGCCGGGGCCCGACGCGCCGGGGCCGGCCCCTGCGGAGAAGCACCGGATCGAGGTCCGGGAGATCCTCGACTTCGCGGCCCGGGCCCTGGACAACCCGCTCTTTACGGTGGAGGGGAACATCAACTTCTCCCTGGCGCTCCAGTTCGTCCAGGTGGTGGGGCTCATCAACGCCGACCGGCGATACGAGGCCCGGGACCTGCTGGCGCTCATCGATCCGGTGGTGCCCGCCAACGAGATCTCGCTGTACCTCTCCGGCTACCTGGAGATGGCCGCCGGCAACGACGGCCGGGCGCGCCACCTGTTCACCCGGACCCTTTCGATGGACCGCCGGTTCTGGCCGGCCCGGTTCCACCTGGCCATGCTCCAGCGGAACGTCTCGCCCCGCAAGGCCCTGGAGACGTTTACGGCGTGCGAGAGGGACATCGCCGCCTACATCCGGGAGGACGGGGGCGCCTTCCGGCTGCTGCTGGAGGGGTTCAACGCACGGTACTTTCTGGAGATCTGCCGCAAGTGGATCGCCAAACTGACCCCCGAGGATTGATCCCTCGACGAGGAGTGTGCCCATGGCGTTTGATCGGGACGATTTCATCGACAACTACCTGGACGAACTTCAGGAGAACACGGAGACCATCGACCGGTCGATCCTGGCCCTGAAAAAGGACCCGGACAACGACGACGCCCTGACGACGCTGCTACGGGCCCTGCACACCATCAAGGGGTCGTCCCGGATGCTCAAGTTCGACCATGTGGAGAAGATCGTCCACGGGCTGGAGAACGTCTTCAAGGGGGTCAAGGAGAAGCGGTACGAGATCGAAAAGGCCCTGATCCAGCTGGTCTTCATCACCACCGACTACCTCAAGAGCGGGGCCGACAAGATCCGGTCGGAAAGGGACGACTCCCTGCCCATCGCCCCGCTGCTGGCGGTCTTCGAGAAGGCCTACGCCAACGAGCCCTACTCCGTGGACGGCCTCCGCCCCGCCGAGCCTGTGCCGGCCGAGGGGCCGCCGGCCGAGGGTCAGGCCCCCGAGCGCGCCGAGGCGGGGGCCGGGGAGGGGCCGGAGGTGCGGGTCTCCGACTACGAGACGATCCGGGTGAAGATCAGCAAGATGGACCGGATCATCAAGCAGTTTAACAACCTGATCATCAAGCAGTTCCAGTTCAAAAAGGAGAACGACCTGCTCCAGGAGCTGGAGGGGCGGTTCAAGGTCCTGACCACGGCCGGCGGGTCCGCCCCGGGAAACGGCGGCGGCAAGGACCCGGAGCTGACCCGCAAAGAGAACGAGTGCCTCAAGCTGATCCAGCAGATCCGGAAGAACTTCTCCACCGGGATCACGCTGCTGGAGCGCAGCGCCTTCGAGGTCCAGGAGGAGGTTTACAGCCTCCGGATGCTGCCCCTGGACCTGATCCTGGCCCCCCTGGCCAAGATGGTGGAGGTGATGGCCATGGGCCTGGAAAAGGAGGTCGAGTTCACCGTCTCCGGGGGCGACATCATGCTCGACAAGATCATCCTGGAAAAGCTCAACGACCCCATCATCCACATCCTCCGAAACGCCCTGGACCACGGCATCGAATCCCCCATGGACCGCACGGCCAAGGGCAAGCCGCCCGCCGGGAGAATCTCCGTGGACTGCCACCTGGAAAGCGGCAACATCATCATCCGGGTGGCCGACGACGGCAAGGGGATCGACTACGAGCGCATCCGGCGGAAATCGATCGCCCTGCACCCCATGCAGGAAGAGGAGATCCTGTCCATGGACGACGCGGCCCTGAACGCCTTCATCTTCACTTCGGGGTTCTCCACCAACGAGAAGGTGAAGGAGATCTCGGGCCGGGGGGTGGGCCTGGATATCGTCCGGTACAACGTGGAGCAGATCAAGGGCAAGATCACGCTGACCAGCGAGCGGGACCGGGGGTCCGCCTTCATCCTCACCCTGCCGCTCTCCCTGGCCACGGTGGAGGGGTTCTTCGTCTTCGCCGGCGGGGAGAAGTTCCTGATCCCGGCCAACTTCGTCAAGGAGATCTCCATCGTCAAGCGGGAACAGCGGCTCGACCTGCTCAACCGAAACGCCATCAAGCTCCACGACAAGATCATTCCCATCTACCGCCTGGCGACCATCCTCGGCAAGTCGACGGAGGAGCGGGAGGGGGACAAGCTCTTCGTGGTGGTGGTGGAGTCGCTCGGGGAGATGATCGGCATGGTGGTGGACGGGGTCTTGCAGTACGCCTCGCTCATCTACAAGCCCCTGCCCCGGAACCTGTCCAAGCTCAAGCTGATGCAGGGGATCGTCTTCGACGAGAGCTACAACATCATCACCATCCTCTACATTCCGGAGGTGATGAAGCGGTTCAAGCGGACCCGGTCCATCGAGGGCCGCAAGAAGTTCTCCGCCGACCGGCGGGAGTACAAGAAGATCCTGGTGGTGGACGACTCCTACTCGGCCCGGGAGATCCAGCGCTCGATCCTGGAGCTGGAAAACTACAACGTGGTCACCGCCGGAGACGGCATCGAGGGGCTGGAGGCCCTCAAGACCGACCACTTCCACCTGATCATCACCGACATCAAGATGCCCCGGATGGACGGGCTCACCTTCGTGGAGAACCTGCGCCAGGATGAAGCGTACCAGAAGACCCCGGTGATCGTCATCTCCTCGGTGGACGACCCGGAGACCAAGCAGGCCTTCTTCGGCCGGGGGGCCGACGCCTTCATCGTCAAGTCGGAGTTCGACCGGGGCAATCTGATCCAGGAAGTGCGGGGGCTCATCGGATGACGGCGGAAAGCGGCGTGCCCAAAGATCCCCGGAAGATCCTGCTGGTGGACGACTCGGACGTGGTGGCCGGCATGCTGGGCCGGTTCCTGGAGACCTCCGGGTACCGGGTGATCCGGGCCAGGGACGGCGTGGAGGGGGTCCGGAAGGCGTACGAGGAGATCCCCGACCTGATCATCATGGACGTGGAGATGCCGCTGCTCCAGGGGTACCAGGCGAGCCGCCTGCTCAAGAACCGGCGGGGGGTCCGGGAGATCCCCATCATCATGCACACCAGCCTCTCCGAGGACCGGGACAAGTACTGGGCGTACAACTCGGGGGCCGACACCTTCATCAACAAGGACTTCGACAACCTGGACCACCTCCTGGAGCAGGCCGCGGCCCTGGCCGACCGTCCCCGTCCCGACCTCAACCTGATCCGGGAGGACGCCAAGGCGGTGGACCGGGACGCCATCTTCGAGATGATCGGGGGAATGTTCGATCAGCAGCTCTTCCAGTCGACCATCGTCAACATGCTCGGGGAGGTGGGCAAACGGATCGAGTCCCTGGAGGAGACGGCCGGGGAGATCCTGTCGATTCTGGCGAAGGTCTGCGAATACCACGTGGCGGTGCTGCTGATCAGCCACCGGCGCAGACCGGTGGCCTATATCCGTCCGACCGGCGAGATCCACGGCCACGACGTGGAGGAGTTTTTGAGCATCTGCTTAAACGACTTCTACCCCCACTACCCCACCCTCGACCTGGAGAAGACCGAGCGGGTCCATCTGGGGATCGAGAACCGGAGCGACTTCGACAAGATGCGGCTGGACGCCCGGGCGCTCGCCTCCTACGGCTGCTTCGAGATCCGGGGCAAGGGGGACGAGGTGGTGGGCACCCTCCACGTGGGGAACCTGACCAACAACTACTTCTCGGAGCACATCTCCGGCAACGTCCGGGTCTTTGCGGCGTGCGCCGGCCATATCCTGGAAAACGCCCTGCTCTACAACCAGGTCTTCGAGATGGAGGACAAGATCCGCAACGTCTTCGCCAAGTTCGTGCCCCAGGAGATCATCGACGACCTGGTGGAGCGCCAGTCGGACGCGGCCATGCTGAGGGGGGAGAAACGGGAGGTGGCGGTGCTCTTCTCGGACATCCGGTCGTTCACCACCATCTCGGAGAACAACGCCGCCGAGGAGATCGTCTCTTTTCTGAACCGGTACTTCAACATCATGGTGGGGGTGATCAAGGACCACGGCGGGACCATCGACAAGTTCATCGGCGACGCCATCCTGGCCATCTTCGGGGCCCCCAGGAGCTATCCGGACAACGCCCGGCGGGCGGTGGACGCGGCCCTGGAGATGATCCGCTCCCTGCCGTCGCTGGACCCCGGGCGCCTGGTGCTGCCGCCGGGGGGGTTCAAGATCGGGGTGGGCATCCACGAGGGGGTGGCGGTGGTGGGGAACATCGGCTCGGCGGACAAGTTCGACTACACGGTGATCGGCGATACGGTCAACCTGGCCTCCCGGCTGGAGGGGCTCACCAAGCACTACGGCCGGGAGATCATCGTGTCGGAGGCGGTGCGCAACAAGGTGGCCGGCGGGGTTTTCCTCCGGGAGGCGGATACGGTGAAGGTCAAGGGCAAGGACAAGCCCACGGCCATCTTCAGCGTGGAGCTGGAACCGGACCGGTATGACGCCGGGTTCATGGACCGGTACGAGAAGGGGCTGAAGCTGTACAAGATGGGCAACTGGACCACGGCCCTGGAGTATTTCGAGGGATGCCTGGGCCAGGTGCCGGATGATCCCATCACACGGATGTTCATCGACCGGTGCCGGGCGTTCCGGGAGAACCCGCCCCCGGGGTGGGACGGGGCGGTGGCGCTGGATTTTAAGTGATGGGGGTGTGCCGGGGGTTTGTGGAAAAGAGATGAAAGTGATGGCGGTGGGATGAGTGCCGGGGGCTGAAGTCCCCCGGCAAGCATGGAAAGCCCCCTGAAGGGGGCTGGGTTGGTTCGGGGGCCGCCGGATCGTTGTGGGGGGAACCGGCGGCGCCGTTGATGGTTTTTTTGGGGGAGTCGGAGTCTTTTTTATGTCGAATTTGCGGAAGATCGTTGCGGTGGATAAGGAGAAGTGCGTCAACTGCCATGCCTGCATCGGGGTGTGCCCGGTGAAGCTTTGCAACGACGGCAGCGGGGATCATGTGACCATCGATGCGGATCTGTGCATCGGGTGCGGCAGCTGCATCCCGGCGTGTACCCACGGGGCCCGGTACGGGATCGATGATATGGACGCCTTCCTCCGGGACCTGGAGCAGGGGGTGCCGATGGTGGCCATCGCGGCGCCGTCGGTGGCGGCGCACTTCCCGGGGACCTACCGCCATCTGAACGGGTGGCTCAAGTCCCTGGGGATCGCGGCGGTCTTCGACGTGAGCTTCGGGGCGGAGCTGACCATCAAGTCGTATGTGGAGTATATCCGCCGCCACAAGCCGTCCACGGTGATCGCCCAGCCGTGTCCGGCCATCGTCAACTATATCGAGATCCACCAGCCGGAGCTGATGGAATTCCTGGCCCCGGCCGACAGCCCCATGGTCCACACCATGAAGATGATCCGCTCGTTCTACCCGGGGTACCGGGAGCACCGGATCGCGGTGGTCTCGCCGTGTTATGCGAAACGGCGGGAGTTCGACGCGGTGGGGATGGGGGACTACAACCTCACCTACATAACCCTGGAAGATCATCTGGAACGCCACGGAGTGGACCTGGCGGCGTTCCCGGAGACGGCGTTCGACAACCGCCCGGCGGAACGGGCGGTGCTCTTCTCCACGCCGGGGGGGCTGCTGCGGACCCTGAACCGGGAGAACCCGTCCTTGCGCCGGAAGGCCCGGAAGATCGAGGGGCCGGAGGCGATCTATCCGTATCTGAAGTCCCTGCCCCGGATGATCGACCGGGGGATCGCCCCGCCGCTGATCGATTGTCTCAACTGCGAGCTGGGGTGCAACGGCGGCACGGGGACCCGCCATACGGGGATGTCCCCGGACGAGCTGGAGCACCTGGTGGAGGAGCGCAACAGGGAGATGCGGCGGCGGTACCGGGCCGTGGGGCCGTTCGCCAGGCTGCGGTCCCGGGCCAAGGTGCGGCGGACGGTGAACCGGTACTGGGAGGCGGGTCTCTACGACCGGACCTACGAGGACCGGTCCGGGGGCCATGCCCCGCGCACGCCCGACCGCCGGGAACTCCAACGGGTCTTCGAACGGATGCACAAGACGTCGGAAAAGGATGTGCTCAACTGCGGGGCCTGCGGGTACGGCCGGTGCGAGGCGATGGCCGAGGCGATCTTCAACGGCCTCAACAAGCCGGAGAACTGCTTCCATTACGAGCGGACCACCCGGTACGCCATGGCCAGCCACTTCATCCGCAAGCTCAAGGATCTGGCCGGCGAGCTGACCCGCTCCCTGCACGGGCTCACGGGGGCCGGCGACGACACCGGCGGCGATGAACTGGTCAACATCAAGGAGATCGGCGACATCACCGGCCAGATGCGGGAGTACATCAACCAGGGGGCGGACTATGTGGAGGCCTCCCTGGGCAAGATGGCGGAGATCGAAAAGACCAGCGTCAACACGGTCCAGGGGATCAAGAACCTGGGCGACCAGATCAAGTCGATCTGGGAGATCGTGGGGATCATCAACGCCATCGCGGCCCAGACCAAGATCATCGCCTTCAACGCGGAGCTGGAGGCGTCCTCGGCCGGCGAAAGCGGCAAGAACTTCGAGATCGTGGCCAGCGAAATCCGACGGCTGGCCGACAGCACCGTGGTCTCCACCCAGGAGATCAAGGAGAAGATCGACGAGATCCAGCGGGCCTCCAACGCCCTGGTCCTGGCCTCGGAGGAGGAGAGCCGGCAGATCCACGAGGGCCTGGACCTGTCCGATCAGATGAAACGGCTGGTGGACAACCTCTCGGCCTTCTCCGAACACTCCACCGAAAAGATCACCAGATCGATCAACCTCCAGATCCAACTGTTCGACCACACCCTCGGAGACCTCAACAAGCTGAGCGAGGATGTGGATCGGTTCGAGGGGTGAGGAGGGGGGTTGGATTTTCCGACAGAATTCGAACCGCCACCGGATCTCGTTTCGCCCTAAACATGTGAATCATGTCTCCGGCGTTCACAGTAGGATCTCCCCCTGCTCGTGAGGCGGTACTTCTGCAAAGGGCTTTTCGGGGTGGCAGGCCGGGTCATCTCGACAAATCCGCCTTGGAGCGCCGGTCTCAAATAGTCGTACAGAAACGTGGGGCGGTGCTTCAGCCCCAGACGATCCATCAGCTCCCTTCCGCTCAGACTCTGATTTTTCATCCGAGAGAGCAGGCGGAACACTTGTTCGGTTGCTTGTTCGGTTGCTTGTTCGGTTGCTTGTTCGGTTGCTTGTTCGGTGACTTGTTCGGTGACTTGTTCGGTGACTTGTTCGGTGACTTGTTCGGCTACGTGCCCCCCCGCGGTATTTCTACTTGGCGTACCGGGAAGATAGACACTGAAGCGGAATCTCATGCCGATCTCCTCGATCTTGGGCTCCGGCAGATCCCGTCTCCCAGCATCCTTGAAGATCCGTGGTATGCCGCTCCCCCATTGCTCGATGAGATGTACCTCCCTGAACACACGGGGGATCACCCGATTGCGCAACTTGGAAACGCCCTGGCGGATGTCTTCCACGGTCAGCCCGGGCAAAAGGACTCCTGGATTTTCCACTTCGATTCGATCATCGAAAATCGCCACCCGGATCGGGGCGCCGATCTGCGAGTAATCGGCATGTACGATCGCGTTGATCACGACCTCGCGGATAATGCCCAAGGGGATGCTCCAGACATCCACTCGCCGGATTCCGGAAAAATCCGCCCCCCTCAGGGCGTGCTTTTTCAGAAACGCCACGACCCTCTCCACGGCGACGGGCAGGTGGTCATGGATCTCCATGTGGTCCAGGATATCGGCCTTGTCCGCGCCGACAAACCTCCCGCACTGGATCCAAACATCCGGAAACCGCCTTTCCCGCTCTTCCTTGCCGAACAGCAAGAGACCGCCGATGGTGGGGACCAGGCGGCCCTGATCCCGGGTTAGAAGTTTGAGGGTAAGGAGGGATTGTTCGTTGAGCGTTCGGGAATCTTCAAATACACGGCGGGCGGCCCCCAGATCTAGCGCATCCGCCGTCAATTCCGGCAGGGGGGTCTCATCAAAAACAGTCCCCCGAACGCCCCGTTTCAATTCATCGATCAGTTGCGGGTCCGCCAGCCGGTTGGTCGATCCCAGGCGGACATAGACCCCTTGGGGCCCTTCGCTTCTGATCCAATGCGGCCGAGACCCGCTCAAAAATACTTCGGCCATGAGAAGGGTTTTTCCTTCGACGTTGAGCATCTCGATATTGGGGACGAGCCTTGGCTCGATGGCATCGGCGATGATGTTGCAAAGCCGCTCCTCTTCATCCAGAGGGTTTTCGATTCCAAGGGGCAGGCGGGATTCATCGTCCACGCCGAAGACCAGACGACCGCCCGCGCTGTTGGCAAAGGCGGTCAGTGTTTTAACAAAATTCCTTGGCGAGGACAGGTCCCTCTTGAACTCCAGCCTTTTTCCTTCGGGCGATCGGATCAGCTCTTGAATGGAAACGGGAGACATCCGGTATTTCTCCATAACAGGGCTCTCTTTTACGCCGGCGGATCTTCGAAAACCTAATGCCGTTTTACCAAACCCTCGGACGGCATCGCTCGACTCAGCCGAACGATCGGCCCGGGCTCGGGCTTTCTGGATTCCCCGCCAGAGGTTTTAACCTGCTCAAAAACTAAACCAGATCGGTTCAAATAGTCAATGGCGGAGAAAAGCCCCCGGCGGAGCTGTTTCATCGCGACGGTGCGGATCTTTTTGCGGAAGAAATTCATCGCGATATTCTTTGCAAAAAAAATGGCTGCATCGGGTACGCTCCGGTGGTAGGATAGCCTTGTGAAGAAGAGTGGTTTCCGACAATTCCGATGAAAAGGGGGTTTCCGATGAAGAGGAAAGGGACAAGCTGTCTGTTTTTTCTTGTGGTCTGCGCCATCGTTTGGTCTCGGCCGCCGTCGGCGATCGCCGGCAGGGACCACCTGAAGGTGGCGCTTGAGGCGAATGTTCAGACCATGGACTTTTACCAGACCTCTTCGCGCGTGGCGCTCAATGCCGCTTATATGATTTGGGATCCCCTTCTGGAACGAAATCCCGTAACCGGGGAGCTGGAGCCGCACCTGGTCACGTCATGGGAGGTCATCAGTCCGACGATTTGGGAATTCAAGTTGAGGCCGGGGGTCCGTTTCCATTCCGGAAACCCGCTGACGGCCGAATCGATTCGGTATACCATCGAAGAGCGGATCCTCGATCCCGGACAGAACTCCCCCATCGCGGCCAAATGGGACTGGCTCAAGGAGGTTCAGGTGGTCGATGAGCGTACCTTCCGCTTTATCGCCCATAAGCCGTACCCTCTGGTGCTGCAACAGTTGAACACGTTTTTTCCATATGATCCCAGGTGGACGCGGAAAATGGCCGCCGAACACGGCGATGCGTACCTCCGGAACCACGCCGTCGGCACGGGTCCGTTTAAACTGGTGGCATTCAAACCCGAAAAGGGCATGGAACTGGAAAGAAACGACGCCTACTTCCAGACCGGCGTTCCGGCCTTCCCCAGGATGACCATCAAGTTCCTCGGAGATCAGGCCTCCCGCGTGGCCAATTTGATGACCGGCGGGGTGGACTGCGCCGATATCACGCCGGACCAGATTCCGGAAATCCGCAAATCTGACCGGCTCAAGGTCATGGAAACCCCGATCCTTCGGCTCTATTTCTGGCAGTTTGATTCGGCGGGGCGAGGGCCGGATACATCTCCGGCCGTCACCGACGTCCGGGTCCGGCGCGCCATCTGGCATGCCATCGATCGTGTGGCCATCATCGAACACGTGCTGGCGGGGCACGCCGGTCCGGTCGACATCCCCCTGACCCTCCATTTTGCCGCCGACCATACCATCGAAGGGTATGCGTACGACCGCGACAAAGCAAAGGCACTCCTCAAAGAGGCCGGATACGAAAACGGATTCGATCTCAGGCTCTGGACCTATACGGAACCGGGCAATCAGGTCAATGAGGCGGCGAGTTGGTATCTGGCCCAGGTGGGCATCCGGGCCAAGATCGAGGATTTTATCGGACGGTACGGAGAGCTGGCCAAACTCTGCAGGGAGGGAAAGACAGGGGATGTCTACACGGGGGGCTGGGGGTCCTACAACATATTCGATCCCGATGCCATTTTAACCTACTTCTTTTTGATGCCGGACGGCCCGTTCAACTATACCCGGGACAAAACCCTGAGCAACTGGCTGAGGGCCGCCCGGGAGACGGTGGACATGGAGAAGCGGAAGGAACTCTACCAGAAGGCGCAGAGGAGGATCGTGGAACAAGTCTACTGGATGCCGTTCTATCAGCAACATGCGATCCTGGGCGTCAACAAACATTTCGATTTCTCGTTCGGCGTCGACGAGGTCCCCCGCTGGCAGTACGGCAGGTGGACGGATTAATGCCGGCGGCGGACGGCGACCGCAGGCGTACGAGGGCAAATCGCCGGTTCAGGCGAGGTCCTTTGCGATGCGCATCACCGCCTCACGGGCCTTCTGGTATCGTTCCAGGGCGCGGGAACCGCAGAGGGTAAGCACCCGCTGAAACACGGCGTCGCCGCCGTAGGAAGGGTGCCGGCACATGCGGAGGAGCGCCTTGCCCACGCCGGCCGGCTTGACGGGGTTCCCTTGTTTGTCGGCGCCCCGTTCCAGGGCGGCCACCGCTGAATCCAGATTGCTGGCGAAGTTCTCCAGCCATCTCTTGATCAAAGCCTTGCGTTGATCGCCGCCGCCGTCCACCTCCGGAATCAGAGTGGACCGCACCGTCTTGCGGATCTCCGCGAGCTTGCGCGCCGACGGATGCTTCGGAGCCGCGTCTTTTGACGCGGGCTCCGCGGCCCTCGTCGGGGACGGGTCCTCCACTCCCAGAGCCTTTGCCACGCGCTCCATATCGCCGTCGTCCCCGCGAATCAGCGCTCGCCATCCGGGCTCGTTCATCGCCGCCAGCGCCTCGGCCACCGCCTTGCGGAGCCGGGGGTCCGGATTTCGGAGGCATTGGATCAACGGCGCCACGGCCGGCTTTCCGAACCCGGCAAGCGCATCCAGGGCGGGCCGGCGCTCCAGGTCGTGCCCACCGCAGAGAAGGTCCACCAGGGGAGCGATGGCATCGGGCACCGCCGCGGCCGCGTGCGGGTGCTTCGGCAATCGCTCCATGACGATGAGCCGCACGTTGATGTCCTTGTGCGCCAGGGCCCGGAGGAGATGGGGGATCACTTCGGGATCTTTTATGGCGGCGAGGGCGCTCACCGCCGCCTTGGGAACCGCATAGTGGGGATCCCCCAGGGCCTGGCCCAGCGCGTCGATGGCGCGCGGGTTCCCCAGACGGCCGAGCGCGTCCGCGGCGGCGCGGCGGACCTCGGGATCTTCGTCCGCCAATGCCCGGATCAGCGGCTCCAAAGCGCGGTCGTCCGCCGTAAACCGGAGCCGGGCGGCGGCCAGACGTCTGGTGGCCGCCTGGGCGCCCTCCAGCAGACGGATGAGCGCCGGCACGGTGGCGGAATGATCGAGGTTGATGAATCTTGTCCCGCCGACCCCCTCGATGGCGGCCTGGCGGACCTCCTCGTCGGGATCCGACAACGCCGCCGCCAGGGCGTCGAAAACGTCCTGTCCGTCCCGCGACCTCAGAAGCTCCACGGCCTTCCTCCGCTCCGGGGGCCCGCCGCTCTTGAGGGCCTTCACCAGGTCCCGGGTGTCGCTCTTGGCGTCCATTGCACGGCCGGTGGCCCTTCTCCGCTCGATCTCCTCCAGGGCCCCGGCCACGATCTTTGTCAGTTGCGGATCATCGGGGTGGGCCTTCCGGAGACGCTTCAGCGGGCCGGCGGCACGGGGATCCCCCAGCGCGGATAAGGCGGCGGCGCACGCTCTCCGGACATGGGCCTGGTCCACCGTCAACTTCTCGATGAGCGCGGGGACCGCGCGCGGATCGGCCGCCTCGGCGAGCTGATTCGCCGCGCTCACGCAGGCGTTCCCCTCGCCGTGCTCCAGCACCCGGAGGTGGGCCCAGAACACCCTCGGATCTTTCGCGCTCTCCAAATGGAAGGGGACGTCGACATGTCTGTTCGCCCGGCGCACGCCACCCCACTGGTCCTCTCCCAGATCTTCCAGGGCCTCGGCCGCCGCAAGGCGCACCCTTTCGTCCATGTCTCCAAGGCAACTGATCAGCCTCAAAACCGCGTCATCCGCGTCGGACTCCCCCACCCGGTCGACCCTCTCCAACCGCTCGTCGACCGACCCTTTTCCCATGGCGTGGATCTTCTTCTCCAATCCGCCCGCGCGGGGCATCAAGCCCGTGATCCGTTTCCACATGACGGCGTTTCCCTCATTCCCGGACCTTGACCCTGGGAAACCGGGATGTCTCCGTGTGGGGGAGAAACCGGGCGGCGCTGAACCGGTTCATCAGGTCCTGGTTGACGTTGAGTTCGATATAGGTGATCCGGTCCCGGATCTTGTGGATCTCCCCCAGGGGATCCTCGGCGGTCAGCGCCAGGGCCGCGCCCCCGAGGGAGCTGTTGCCCAGGGACCGGTAGGCGTCCAGGGGCAGATCCGGAATCATGCCGATGGCGATGGCCGATTCCGGCTTGATGAACGATCCGAAGGTGCCGGCCACGTAAAAGGTCGTAAGCTCCTCCAGCGTCATGCCCACCGACAGGACCAGCGTCTCCAGGATCGTGTACATGGCCGCCTTGGACCGGATCAGACTGTCGAGATCGACCTCGCCGATGGTGAGATCCCGGCCGGTGGCCGATTCCCCGGCCGGGACCACCACCACGTGGCGGACCCCGTCGATCTCCCGGAGCCGGTCCCCGCACTTTTCCGGGACCAGCTTCCCCCGGATGTCGAGCATCCCCGAGAGGAACAGGTGGGCGGTCAGATCGATGATCCCCGATCCGCACATTCCCCTGGGGGGCAGGTCCCCGATGGTGTGGTAGGAGATCTCCCGGCTCCCGGGGTCGATGGCCACCGTGTCGATGACCCCCGGGCCGGCCAGCATCCCCATCCGGGCCACGCCGCTTTCCAGGGCCGGGCCGGCGGCGCCGGCGCAGGCGACCAGCCAGTCCTTGTTGCCCAGGATCACCTCGGCGTTGGTCCCCACGTCCACCAGGATGGCCGTTTCCTCGATCCGGTTCATTCCGGCGTAGAGGATCCCGGAGATGAGGTCCCCGCCGAAGTAGCTGCCCACGTTGGGAAAGACCAGGACCCGGGCCTGGGGGCCGGCGGTGATCCCCAGATCATCGGCCCGGACGAGGTCCGGCTGGTTGACGCCCGGGATGTACGGCTCCCGGATCGCCCAGTGGGGGGTGACGCCCAGAAAGAGGTGGGTCATGGCGGTGTTCCCGGCCACCGTGATCAGGTGGAGGTCCCCGGGCTCGAGCCCGGCCCCGGCGCAGAGATCCCCGGCGGCCCGGTTAAGGCCGCCCACGATCATCTCCCGCATCTTGGAAAGGCCGTCCGGCTCGGCGTCGGTGTAGTGGATCCGGGCCAGGACGTCCGGGGCCACCTCCATCTGGGGATTGTCGAAGGCCGACTCCCCGAGCACCGCCCCGGTGGCCAGGTCCGCGATCCGGAGGACCACCCGGGTGGTGCCCAGGTCGACGGCCAGCCCGGCGGCGGTCCGCGCGTCCCCGGCCGGGGCCGCGTGGAGGATCCGGTGGAACCCCCGGTCCCGGAAGAGGACGCATCGGACCCGATAATCCCCTTCCCGTAAAATTTCCGGAAGCCGGCGCACCAGGGAGAGATCGATGCGGGCGTGCTCCGCCCCAGTCTCCCGCCGGACGGCCCGGACGAGGCGGTCGGCGTCCCCCGTGTTGTCCGCGAGGCTGGGGGGGCGCAGGGCCACCTCGACGACCCGGCCGGTTTTCCGGCCCTCGGCCGGGCTCACGCCGTGGACTCCATCTCCGCGATGATGTCGTCCATGACCCGGCCCGCCGGACCGGGGACCAGGTAGTCGCTCACCTGGCCGGTGAGGGGGGTCCGCTCCGGGTTGATCTCGATCACCTTGGCCCCGCCCTGCTTGGCGATGAGGGGCATGTACGCCGCCGGCTGGACCACCGCCGAGGTCCCCACCACCAGCATGACATCGCAGGCGGCCGCCATGCGCCGGGACCGGTCCATGGCCACGGCGGGGATCGCCTCGCCGAAGAAGACCCAGTCGGGCCGGAGGACCCCGCCGCAAGCGCACCGAGGCGGCAGAATGTCGAGACTCACATTGGGGGTGGGGATCTTCTCGGAGCAGTCCATGCACCGCTGCCACGCGCAGTTCCCGTGGAACTCGATGACGTCCGTGTTGCCCGCCAACTGGTGGAGACCGTCCACGTTCTGGGTGATCACGGCCCGCAGCTTGCCCATCTCCTCCAGGCGGGCCAGCCCCCTGTGTCCGGCGTTGGGTCGGGCGGTATCGATGATCCCCTTGAGATCCTTGATCAGCACCTCCCATACCTGGGCCGGGTTCCGGACGAAGTTGTCGATATTGGCGAAGACCATGGGGTCCACCTTCTCCCAGAGCCCCCCCTTGCCCCGGAACGGGGGGATGCCGCTCTCCACCGATATGCCGGCCCCGGTCAGGGCCACCACGTTCCGGGCCGCCGAAAGATCCTCCGCGGCCCGCCGGATCAGGTCGTCCATTGGATGCACCTCATTTTTTTCATCTTTTGGTATAACCGGTTCATGTATTCAATTTCACGCCGCTGACCGTCAAATCGCAAGGGATACCATTTCCACGCTCCATTCAACCCCGCCGGGCCGAATGGCTATCCCACTGGTCAAACCCT
>CAYSLC010000048.1:0-27814 GCA_964431545.1 uncultured Desulfobacteraceae bacterium
AACGCCGCCATCGAGGCGGCCCGGGCCGGGGAGCACGGCAAGGGGTTCGCCGTGGTCGCCTCCGAGGTGCGGAAGCTCGCCGAGCGGAGCCAGCGGGCCGCCGGGGAGATCGGCACCCTGTCGGGCTCCAGCGTGGATGTGGCCGAAAAGGCGGGAAACATGTTATCCCGCCTGGTTCCGGACATCCAGAAGACCGCCGACCTGGTCCAGGAGATCAGCGCCGCCTCCACCGAACAAAGCTCCGGGGCCGGCCAGATCAACAAGGCGATCCAGCAGCTCGACCAGGTGATCCAGCAGAACTCCGCCACCGCCGAGGAGATGGCGACCACGGCCGAGGAACTCTCTTCCCAGGCGGAACAGCTCCAGAGCGCCGTGGAGTTCTTCCGGATCGAAGGCGTGGCGCAAAGTCCGTCCCGGCCCCGTCCCGGATCGATCCGAGGAGCCCTCCACTCGACGCCGGCCAAGACCGGAACAGCCAAAAAAAAGGGCGGCTACCCCATCGAGATGGACGGAAAGGGGAATCCCCGGACGGACGAAACGGACACCGAATTCGAAAAATATTAACCGACGCCATAAGGAGAATGGACCATGTACGAAACCGATATCACCCAAGTCTCGCAATACCTGACCTTCAAGCTGGGGGAGGAGGTCTTCGCCCTCGACGTCTCCCAGGTCCGGGAGGTCCTCGACCTCTCCCCCATCACAAGGGTCCCCAAGGCCCCGGAGTTCATGCGGGGGGTCATCAACGTCCGGGGCAGCGTGGTGCCCGTGGTCGATCTCCGGCTGAAGTTCGGCCTGCCCAAGACCGAGAACACGGTGGACACCCGCATCGTGGTCATGGAGATCGACCTGGACGGGGAGACCACCGTGCTGGGGGCCCTGGCCGATTCGGTGGACGAGGTGATCGAGCTGGAGCCGGACCGGATCGAGGACCCGCCCCGGATCGGGTCCCGCTGGCGCACCGAGTTCATCCGGGGCATCGGAAAACGGGACGATACCTTCGTCATCCTCCTGGACATCGACCGGATCTTCTCCACCGACGAACTGGCCCTGGTGGAGTCGACCGGCGCGGAGATCCGCCTGGACGAGCCGGAGGAGGAGGCGCCGGAACTGGAGACGGAATCCTGATTCATGATGGTCGGCGCCATGGAAAGGCCCCCCGGACCTCCCGGATCCCATCGCATGTCCCCGAAGATGTTTCTCCGGTTCTCCAGCTTCATCCGGAACGAACTGGGGATCAACATGACCGATGCCAAGAAGACCATGCTCCAGGCGAGGCTCCAGAAACGGCTGCGCCAGTTGGGGATCCCCACATTCGAGGAGTACTACGATTACGTGTTCAGCCCGGAGGGGATGCGCGAAGAACTCTTCCAGATGATCGATGTGATCACCACCAACAAGACCGACTTCTTCCGGGAGCCGAAACACTTCGAGTACCTGACGGGGACCGTCCTGCCGGAGCTGCTCCGGTCCAAGGGGTCCGGTGTCTTCCGGAAGGCATCCTTCTGGAGCGCCGGCTGCGCCACCGGGGAGGAGCCCTACACCCTGGCCATGGTCCTTTCCGAGTTCGCCGAGAAGCACCACGGGTTCCAGTTCTCCATCCTGGGGTCGGACATCTCCACCCAGGTCCTCCGGAAGGCGATGCTGGGCATCTACGAACATGAGAAGGTGGAACCGGTCCCCATGCCCCTGCGAAAGAAATACCTGCTTCGGAGCCGGGACCGGAAGAAGACGCTGGTCCGCATCGCTCCGGCCCTCCGGTCCCTGGTCACCTTCCGGCGGATCAACTTCCTGGAGCCGGACTTCGGTCTGCGGACCCCCATGGACGTCATCTTCTGCCGGAACGTGATCATCTACTTCGACCGGCCCACCCAGAAACGGGTCCTGGGCAACATTCTCCGGTACCTGCGCAAGGGAGGCTACCTGTTCACGGGCCATTCCGAGACCCTCAACGGGCTCGATCTCCCGCTGGTGGCCACCACCTCCACGGTCTACCGGAAGCCGTGATGAAGCGATGTCGGGCGCGGCGGCCGCGATGAAGGCCTGGCAGACGGATCTTCCCGGCTTCTATTTGAAGCCGGGGGAGATGATCGTTCGGGAGACGGCGACCCAGGTGACCACCGTCCTCGGCTCCTGCGTCGCGGTGACCCTCTTCGACGCGCGCCGCCGGATCGGGGCCATCTGCCATGCGCTGCTGCCCGAGTGCCGGAAGATCGAGGTCTGCCGGGACGGCTGCGCGGAACCGTACAAGTACGTCAACTGTGTGGTTCCGGAGATGGTGCGGCGGTTGGCCCGGTTCGGGATCCGCCCCGGCGAGCTGGAGGTCAAGCTCTTCGGCGGGGCGGACATGTTCGGCAACCTGGAACGGGCCGGCCGGACCCGCTCGGTGGGCAGCCAGAACGTGGCGACGGCCATCGGCGCCATCGAGGCCTGCCGCCTCCGGCTGACGGTGAGCGATGTGGGCGGCCTGCACGGCCGGAAGATCTTTTTTCATACCCACACCGGAGAGGTCTGGCTGAAACGACTCTAGCGGAACTGGTCTTTCATGAAGAAGAAAATCCGAGTGCTGGTGGTGGACGATTCGGCCGTGGTCCGCCAGACCCTCAAGGAGATCCTCAACTCCGATCCGGCCATCGACGTGATGGCCACGGCGGCGGACCCCTACATCGCCGCGGACAAGATCCGCCACGAGGTCCCCGACGTGATCACCCTCGATGTGGAGATGCCCCGGATGGACGGGATCACCTTTCTCCACAAGATCATGAGTCAGCACCCGATCCCGGTGGTCATCTGCTCGGGATTGACCATGAAGGGGTCGGAGACGGCATTGAAAGCCCTGGAGTACGGGGCGGTGGAGATCATCCAGAAACCCCGGCTCGGCACCAAACGGTTCCTGGAGGAGTCCCGGGTCCGGATCTGCGACACCATCAAGGCCGCGGCCCTGGTCCGGAAAAAGCCGATCTCCAGGATCAAGACCGTGGAGCCGAAGCTCACCGCCGACGCCGTCATCCCCATGTCCTCCTCCAAGGCCATGGCCCGCACCACCGAAAAGATCGTCAGCGTGGGGGCCTCCACCGGCGGCACCGAGGCCCTCCGGACCCTCCTGGAGTCCCTCCCCCTGGACGCCCCGGGGATCGTCATCGTCCAGCACATGCCGGAGCACTTCACCGCCGCCTTCGCCAAACGGCTGGACGGACTCTGCCGGGTGTCGGTCAAGGAGGCGGAGCACAACGACACCGTGCTCCGGGGACGGGTCCTCATCGCTCCGGGAAACCGGCACACCCTCTTGAAACGGAGCGGCGCCCGGTATTATGTCGAGGTGAAGGACGGGCCCCTGGTCTGCCGCCACCGGCCGTCGGTGGACGTCCTCTTCCGGTCGGCGGCCCGGTACGCGGGCCGCAACGCCGTGGGGGTCATCATGACGGGCATGGGGGACGACGGAGCCCGGGGCATGCTGGAGATGAAGGAGGCCGGCGCCTTCACCATCGCCCAGGACGAGTCCACGTCGGTGGTCTTCGGCATGCCCCAGGAGGCCATCAAGCGCAAGGCCGTGGACAAGGTCCTCCCCCTGGGCGGCATCGCCCAGGCGGTCCTCCGGGCCTGCGCATAGGGAGAGCCGACAAATGACCCAATCCTCCATGGCCGGGGCCCCCGGCCCCGGCGCCGAGCCCTCCATGGAATCCTCGACGGATCTCTCCATGGACCGGATGCTGCTGGACGCCCTGCCGGAGAGTTCGGTGCTCCTGGACCCGCGGGGGACGATCCTCGCCGTCAACGAAGCCGCCTGCCGGGAACTGGGCGGATCCAAAGGGGACCTGCGGGGACGGATCCTCTACGATCTTCTGTCCGCCGAGACCGCCGCCCACATCCGGGAGCGGGTGGGCGAGGTCCTGCGCACGGGCGCATCCCTGTGTTACGAGCACCGGTGGAACGGCGGAATCTGGGAAAAACGGGTCCTGCCGGCCTCCGGGCCGGCGGAGGAGGGCCGCTGCGTGGCCGTCCTGGCCAAGGATATCACCCGGGAGCGGGAGACCGTGGCCCGGTTCGACCGGTTCAAGGAGGAGCTGGAACGGCGGGTGGCGGAGCGGACCGCCCAGTACGAGTCGGTCAACCAGAAGCTGAAGACGGCCATCCGCTGCGCCGGCCAACTGGCCCGGAAGGCCCGGCTCTCCAGCCGGGCCAAGAGCGAGTTTCTGGCCAACATGAGCCACGAGATCCGAACCCCCATGAACGGCGTCATCGGCATGCTCGACCTGGCCCTGGACACCGACCTGTCGGCCGGCCAGCGGGAGTACCTGGAACTCGCCAAACTCTCCGCCGAAAACCTCCTCGACCTGCTCAACGACATCCTCGATTTCTCCAAGATCGAGGCCGGCAAACTCGACATCGAGACCGCCGTCTTCTCCCTTCCCCGGGCCGTGGAATCGGCCATCGCTCCGCTCAAGTTCCGGGCCATGGAAAAGGGGCTTCCGATCCGGACCGAACTCGACGAGGCCCTCCCCCGAAACCTCGTGGGGGACCCCAACCGACTCCGCCAGGTGCTGGTCAACCTGTTGAGAAACGCCATCAAGTTCACCGACGCGGGGGAGATCGCCGTGGGGGTCCGCCCAGACCCGGAGGGCCCCCCTGTTTCCGAAGGGTCGGTCCCCATCCGGTTCCTGGTCCGGGACACCGGCATCGGGATCCCGCCGAACAACCACGGATCGATCTTCGACCCCTTTGTCCAGCTGGACGCCTCCCTCCGGCGGAACTTCGAAGGGGCGGGCCTGGGGCTCAACATCTGCCGGAAGATCGTGGAGATGATGGGCGGACGGATCTGGGTGGAGAGCGAGGCGGGGGTTGGCAGCACCTTCTCCTTCACCATCCCGTTCACCCCGGCGCCTCCCGAAACGGACAGAGACATCGCCCCCGCCCCCGCGGGGCCGGTCCGGTCCGAACGCATCTTCCGGAGAAAGGGAACGGTTCTTTTGGTGGAGGATGATCCCGTCGGGCGGAAGGCGTTTCGGCGGTTCCTGGAGCACGGCGGATACGGGGTCACCAGCGCCGCCAACGGCCGGCAGGCCCTGGAGGCCGCCGCCAGGAAATCCTTCGACCTGGTCCTCATGGACGTCCGGATGCCGGAGATGGACGGCCTGGAGGCCACCCGAAGGCTCCGGGAACGGTTCCCCCGCCTGCCCATCATCGCCCTCACCGCCCACGCTTTCAAGGAGAACCGGGCCCAGTGCCTGGCCGCCGGGATGAACGACTACATCCGGAAGCCCGTCGATCGGGAGGCGCTCCTCCGGTTTTTGGACCGTTTCTTTGCCGAGGCCGAACACGGCCCTCCGGGGGCCGCCCCGATGCCGGAGGGATCCCCGGCCGGAGAGGCGGAGACTTTCGGGCCCGAACACCTTTTTGCCCTCCGCGATGACCTCCGGCACGCCCTGGACCGGGGGGAGATTTCGGAGGCGGAGCACCATGCCGGACGGCTTCGGGAGGCGGCCCGGTCGGCCGAAGCCCCCCAGGTGGCGGACGAAGCGTTCAGACTCCTTTTGGCGGCCCGGAAGCGGGACCTCCCGAAGGCGGCGGCCCTTTTCGAGCGGATCGAAAAGGCGGTGGCCCGCCGCTTTCCGGAGCCCGTGCCCCCCAACGGTAACACCCACACAAAGGAGCGACCATGAAGGTATTGATCGCGGAAGACGATTTTGTGGCCCGACGCATGCTCAAGGAGATCCTCTCGCCCTTTGGGGACTGCGACGTGGTGGTGGACGGCGACGAGGCCGTCCAGGCCTTTCGGCTCGCCTGGGACGACGGCGCCCCCTACGATCTCATCTGCCTGGACATCATGATGCCCCAGATGGACGGACAGGAGGCCCTGAAGCAGATCCGGGAGATGGAACGGGAGATGGGCATCAAGGGAAAAAAGGAGGTCAAAGTGCTGATGATCTCGGCCCTGGATGATCCCAAAACGGTGGTCCAGGCCTTCTACCAGGGCGGGGCCACCTCCTATATCGTCAAGCCCATCGAAAAGAAGAAGCTGATCGACGAAGTCCGCTCGCTGGGGCTGACCCTTTGACGCCGGAGTCCGTCCCCCGATCCCCGGCCCATGACCTTCCCGGGAAGGAGCCGTCATGAAGCCGGGCGGCATCGCAGACTATATCACCCCAGAAATGAAACGGCAGTTCCAGGCGGAGGTGGACGAACACCTCGACCTCCTGGAACGGATGCTGATGGCCCTGGAGGCGGATCCCTCCGACCGCGAGCCCATCCCGGCGGCCTTCCGGGCCATCCACAGCATCAAGGGCAACAGCGACTATCTGGGGGTGGGGGACATCAAGGCCCTGGCCCATGACCTGGAGGACCTCATGGACGAGGTCCGCAACGGCCGGCTTTCCTTGACCGGCGAGGTGCTGGAGGTCCTGCTCCAGGGCCTCGACCGCCTTCGGTCCATGAACCGGCGGATCACCGCCCCCGTCTACCGGGAGGAGGACATCCGGGGGATCCTCGACCGGATCGGCGCCGTCGCCAAGGCCGCCGGGGAGGGGCCCGGCCCCGCTCACCGGCGGTCCCTCCGCCGGGAAGCGGCGGCCCGGACCGCGGCTCCGGCGGTCGAGGATCTCGGCCGGGGCGGAGAATGGGAGGTCCGCATCGGCCATGACCGGGTGGACGCCTTCATCAACCAGATCTCCGAATTGACCATTGCAAAAAGCGCCCTAAATGATATCACTAGGAGGATCTCCCTGCTGGGGCTCAAGGGGGACTGGGTGGACCAGCTCGGCCGGACGGCCGCCGGCATCGACAAGCTCTCCGGAGAACTTCAGTCCGAGGTGATGCAGCTTCGGCTCATCAAGATCCGGGGACTGTTCGGCCGGCTCCCCCGGATCGTCCGGGACGTGGCCCGCTTCGGCCATAAGCAGGTGGATCTGCGCTGCTCCGGCGAAGAGGTGGAGATCGACCGGAAGATCATCGAGCGGCTGGTGGACCCCCTGGTCCACATCATCCGCAACGCCGTGGATCACGGCCTGGAACCGCCGGAAGACCGGAAGCGGTCCGGCAAGCCGGAGACCGGGGTCATCACCGTGGAGGCCCTCCAGGAGAGCGGCCAGGTGATGATCGAAGTGGCCGACGACGGCCGGGGCTTCGACATTGACGCCATCAAGGCCGAGGCCCTCCGGCGGAAGGTGCGGTCCCCGGCCGCCTTGGAGGCCATGGGCCCCGAGGATCTCCTAAACCTGGTCTTCCTGCCGGGGATGAGTACCGCCTCCGCGGTCACCCCCGCCTCCGGCCGGGGGGTGGGACTGGATGTGGTCAAGAACAACCTCCAGCTCATGGGCGGAACGGTGCGGCTGTCCAACCGGCCGGGGGCGGGGAGCCGGATCCGGCTCCAGGTGCCCGTCTCCCTGGCCCTCATGGAGAGCCTGCTGGTGGAGACGGAGGGACAGGTCTTCGCCCTTCCGGTCTCCGCCATCCTCCGGACCTTCTGGGTCCATTCCGGGGAGATCCGCCTGCTCAACAACCGGGAGACGGTGAAAGAGGACGGCTCCCCCCTGGTGGTGATCCCGCTGGGGGAGATCCTGGGAAACCGGCGAAACGGACCCCGGGGGACGTCCCGGCCGACCCCGGTGATCCTCATGGCCTTCGGGGGGAGGCGGCTGGGCCTGATGGTGGACCGGATCCTGCGGTGGGAGTCGGTCTTCACCCGCCCTTTGGGAAGACTCTTCGTTGGGGTCGACCTCTTCGCGGGGACATCCCTTTTGGGGGACGGTACCGTGGTGCTGGTGATCGACCCCATCGAAATCTTCGAAATGCTCTAGACGGGGAAGCCCGGCTTCCCGGAAGGGATGATGTGTGACCAGAGAGAACGCCAGAACGATCTTGATCGTGGACGACTCGGCCTTCACCCGGTCGATCCACAAGCGGATTATCGAAGCCCAAGGGTACAGGACCCTAGAGGCGGAGGCCGGAACCGAGGCGGTTGACCTCTACGGGCGGGAATCTCCGGATCTGGTCATGGTCGATCTGCTCCTGCCGGACATGGACGGCATGGAGGTCATCCGTGAGATCCGGAAGATCGATCCCGAGGCCCGGCTGGTGGTCTGCTCCACCGACAAACAGCGGTATCGGAAGCAGGAGGCCCGGGAACTGGGGGTCCGCGGCTATTTCTCCAAGCCGGTGGACCCCGAGGCCCTGGCCGAGACCCTGACGGAGATCTTCTCCCATGGTTGACGATCTGAGCACCGACATCATCCGGGAAATCATCAACATCGGCATCGGGGATGCCGCCTACGCCCTTTCCGAGCTGGCGGGGACGGCGGTGCTCATCAAGACACCGATGGTTCGGATCCTCAAGGTGGACGAGGTGCCGGAGTACATCCGTCAAGAGGTGCCCTCCGTGGGCGTCTATATCTCCCAGGACTTCGAGGGGCTGATGGCGGGACGGGCACTCCTTTTCTACACCACCGACTGTTCCCTCTCCCTGTTGCGGGCCATCGTCAAAGAGACCAATCAGACCACCTCCCTGACCCAGACCGACATGGCCACCCTCCAGGAGATCGGCAACATCATCCTCGGCTCCTGCCTGGCCACCATCGGAAACCTCCTGGAGGCCCGGTTCCGATTCTCCATGCCCCACGTCACCGTGGAGGTGTCGGACCAGTACTTTCGGAACCTGCTCCAGGAGCTTTCCACCTACGAGCGGGCGGTGGTCCTGAAGACCTCCATCACGGTGCGGGAAAACGACATCCGGGGACACATCTTCTTTCTTCTGAGCTTCAAGGACTTCCACCTCCTGGTGGAGAAGCTCAAGACGGGCTGAGACGGATGTCCTTACTCGAGGCCGTTCAGGGAGCCACCTTCGCCTCCATCTTCACCGAGGGGCTCTCCCTCGGGATCGTGGTGGTGGACGAGGCCCATCGGATCCGGTTCTGGAACCGGTGGATGGAGAACCACACCGGCATCAAAGCCCGGGAGGTGGAGGGGCGGAACCTCTTCGACCAATACCCCGATATCATCGAGCGGGGCAAGGACCGGTACATCCGGGAGTGCATCCTGCAGAACCGGCCGTTCCTCCTCTCCCCCCGGTTCCACAAGCACCTGATCCCCATCTCCATCATCAAGGGAGGGGAGCGGATCCGGATGGTCCAGAACGTCAAGCTCTACCCGGCCGCCGCCGAGGACCGCGCCGTCGGCGCCGTGGTGATCCTGGAGGACCTGACCGAGCAAATCCTCCATGAACACGAGATCTCCCGGCTCAACCGGATTCTCAAGGGGATCCGGGACGTCAACAAACTGATCACCCGGGTAAGGACCCGGGAGGAGCTGATCTCCCGGACGTGCGCCATCCTCACCCAGGAGGTGGGGTATGCCCTGTGCTGGGTCGCCTTCGCCGAAACGGACCCGGCGGTGGGCCGCCCCCGACGCATGAGGGTCCGCCACGCCGCCCCCGATCTTTTGGGGTGGACGGAGATCGACCCGGCAAAACCCGGAGAGACCGAGGACCCGATCCTGGGGGAGGCCGTGATCCGGGATGGCGCCGTGATCCGAAACAACATCGATCCGGCGGACCTTCCCTCTCGGTGGCGGGCCGCCGCGGAGGAGATCGGGTTCCGGTCGAGCTGCGTCCTGCCCCTTTCCCTGGGAAAAAGGCGGCGGGTGGGCGTTCTGGGGATCCATGCCCAGGCCCCCAACGCCTTTTCGGGGGACGAACGCCAGCTTTTGGAGGAGGTGGCCGACGACATCGCCTTCTGCATCCAAACCATGGAGGAGCGGGAGATCCGGCGCCGGGTGGAGACGGAGAAGGAGATGGTGGAGGCACAGCTTCGCCAGAATCAGAAGATGCAGTCCATCGGCACCCTGGCCGGGGGGATCGCCCACGACTTCAACAACATCCTCTTTCCCATCGTCGGGTACGCCGACATGGCCATGCAGGAGGTGGGCCGGGAGAGCAAGGCCGAGCGGTATCTGGAACAGATCGTTAAGGCGGCCCTCCGGGCCCGGGATCTGGTCCAGCAGATCCTCGCCCTGGGCCGCCGGAGCCGGCCGGTCCGGGCGAACCTCCGGCTCCAGCCCATCGTCAAGGAGACCCTGTGGCTGTTGCGGGCCACCACCCCCGTGGAGATCGACATCCGCCACCGGGTGGACGAGGCCTGCGGCCGGGTGAACGCCGATCCCACCCAGATCCAGCAGGTGCTGATGAACCTGTGCGCCAACGCCCATCAGGCCATGGAGGGGGAAGGGGGAGAGCTTCTGGTGTGCCTCGACGAGGTGGCGCTGCACGGGCCGGGTTCGGATGATCCGGGAGGCCTTTCCCCCGGACGCTACGCCCGGCTGACCGTGTCGGATACCGGCCGCGGCATGGAACCGGGGATCATGGAGCGGATCTTCGATCCCTACTTCACCACCAAGGGACCGGGACAGGGGAGCGGGCTGGGCCTGTCGGTGGTGCACGGGATCATCGAGCAGAGCGACGGCGCCGTCCGGGCCCACAGCGAACCGGGGGTCGGCAGCCGCTTCGAGGTCTTTCTGCCCGTGGCGCCGCCGCCGCCGAACGAGCCGGTCCCCGAGGCCGAGGCGGACGAGGTCCCCGAAACGCCATAGAACCGGGGGCCGGGAGCCGGAACCGGGGTCCGGTGTCCCATGCACCCGGGCCCCGAATCCCCAGTATCATCAAGGACCTGTTTGAAACCCGGAAGTTCCTGTGGTATATCGTTGGAAAATGTGACAGCCCGAAGGCCGACGCCCCGGAAACGTCCGCGCCGGCATCCATTCGCATAAAAAGAAGAAAAAGCATTGACTTTGCCGACAAATGAAAAAAGAGTAAAGGAGGCGGCGGCCCCGTTCCCGGCCGAATCGTCACCCAAGACTCCCTTGGAGCGGGATCGAACCAACCCCCGTAAGGTGCACATCCTGGTGGTGGACGACGAGGAGATGATCCGGGACATGCTCCAACAATCCATCGCCATGGCCGGATACCGCTGTTCCATGGCCGGAAGCGCCGACGAGGCCCTGGGGATTATGGTGACCTCGCCGGTGGATGTGGTGATCACCGACATCAAGATGCCCGGAAAAAGCGGTATCGAACTTTTGAGGGAGGTAAAAAGATCCCATTCCGCGGACGTGATCGTCATCACCGGCTATGCAGAGGAGTACGCCTACGAGACGATTATCGAGCTGGGGGCCAGCGACTTCGTGGGCAAGCCGTTTCGGACCAAAGAGCTTCTGGTGCGCATCAAGCGGGTGCTCAAGGAACGCTCCCTCGTCGAGGAGCGGATGGAGGCCCACAAACAGCTGGTGACCTACAGCGAGGACCTGGCCAGGAGCATCACGGAACTCAGAAAGGCCCACGCCGATCTCCATGAGTCGTATCTGGACACCATCAACCGGCTGGCCCTGGCGGCGGAATACAAAGATGTGGAGACGGGGGACCACATCATCCGGATCAGCCGGTACAGCTCCCTGCTCGCCGAGGAGATCGGCATGTCCCGCGAAGTGGTGGAGAACATGCGGTACGCCTCCCCCATGCACGATGTCGGCAAGATCGGCATCCCAGACCGGATCCTTCTGAAGCCGGGAAAGCTGACCGTGGACGAATTCGAGGTCATGAAGACCCACACCACCATCGGGGCCAAAATCCTGTCGGGGTCCAAGGCGGAAATTCTGAGGATCGCCCATGAGATCGCCATTTCCCACCACGAAAAATGGGACGGCACCGGGTATCCCCGACGCCTGTCCGGGGACCGGATCCCCATGTCGGGTCGGATCGTGGGCATCGCGGACGTCTTCGACGCCCTCACCTCGGCCCGCCCCTACAAGGATCCCTACCCCGTGGACGTCGCCTTCGAGATCATCCGGAAACAATCGGGCACCCATTTCGATCCCGGCCTGGTGGATACGTTCGTGTCCAAACGCGGACGGGTCAAGGAGATCATGCGGGAGATCAACCCGGCCTTCAACCTCTCCCTCCACCAGTTCTCCTGGAGCGATCGGGAGGAACACCCCATCGACCTCACGCGGATCCTTCGCCCGGAATCCTTCGAGGCCACGGGGGAACGGAACAGCCGATGAGCCCGGATACCGGTCGCGCCGAGCCCCCCAAGGGCCTCCTCCCGGCCCTGGGACGATGGATGAAAATCCGGATCCCCCTGCCCCGGCCCCTCCGGCGGCTTCCCCGGGGGATCGGACGCCGGACCGCCACCGCCCGGAAGGCGGCGGAAGAGGTCTCGGAGTTCCTGGAGGGGTTCATCGGGGAGCTGGAGTCGGTCTGCAATGGTTCCGAGCCCCACTTCATCCGGCTGGGAAAGGAGCTGGAATCGATCCACGCCGAGGCCGGCGCCCTGGCCGGAGAGACCCTCCGCACCCTCCAGTGCATCGGCGGCGGTTCGGACGACGAGGGCGTGCTCATCAAGCTCGACCGGCTGGTACGGGCCTGCTTTTCCGATATCGAAGCGCGGTACGCCGACGTGGGGGACAACCTCGACCACATCGGCACGATGATCGAATACCTCGACCAGTTGAGCCGGATCTGCGCGGTCATCGAGAAGATCGCCATGATCCTGAAGGTGGTGGGGTTCAACATCCGGGTGGAGAGCGCCCGGACCCAGGCCTCGTCGGATCTTTTCACCGTGGTCTCCCACCAGATCAACGAACTCTCCTCCAGGGTGGTCCGGATCGCCACCCGGATCCGGGACGACGTCCGCTCCACCGGCTCCCGGCAGCAGGCCATCCACAAGCGGATCACCGGCGGACTCCACCAGCTCGACCGCCTCACCGAGGAGACCCGGCGGGCCGTGGACGGATACGTCAAGGAGATCGAGGATCTCATGGAACGCTCCCTGGATGTCATGGCGTCGGCCGACGCCCACAGCCGAGAGATCTCCCGACAGGTGGGGGAGGTGGTGGTGGGCATCCAGATCCACGACAGCATGAGCCAGCGGGTGACCCACATCATCAACGCCCTCAAGGATGTCCGATGGATGTTGGACGGATCGGCCGAGAAGGCCACGGACAGGGCGTCCGACCTGATCTCCCACGAGGACGTCAATCCCCTGGACGCGGCCTACGCCATCCTCCTGCTCCAGGCGGCCCAGCTCAAGCAGACCCTCACGGAAGTGCGGGATGTCCACCGGAACACCGGCGGCGCCTTCGCCCGGATCGGGGAACAGGTCCATCTCCTCGCCGAGGGGCTCTCGGTGCTGGAGTCCGCATCCCCCAAGGGGGAGGGCGGCGCCCCGGAACAGGCGGATGATCCCTTCGTCACCCTCCAGTCGGAGCTTACCGCCGTCGGCGGGTTGATCGAGGAGGCCGCCGCCCTGGTGGAGAACGTCCAGAAGACCGCCGAGGAGGCGTCGGAAACCGCCGAGAAGCTGACCACCTTGATCCATCAGGTGGAGGAGATCGGCTTCGACACGCACCTCATCGCGCTCAACGCCATCGTCAAGGCGGCCCACCTGGACAGCTCCGGGAGCAGCCTGGAGGTCCTGGCCCAGGAGGTCAAGCGGCTGTCGGACAGCTCCAACACCTTTGTCGTGAAGGTCCGGGAGCTGCTGGAGGGGCTTCGGAGTCCGGTCCAAGAGCTTCGGGAGGGCGAGATGGGCAACGGGGACGGGGAGGCGCTGGAGGAGGCCGCCCTCCAACAGGGAATGGAGAGGATCACCGACGCCTACGCCCGGTTCCGGGAGGGCTCCTCCGTCGCCTTTCAGCGGGCCGGAACCCTAAAGGAACGACTCTCCCGGATCATCACCGGACTCGATTTTCTTCCCGACCTCTCGGCGGAGCTGTCGGGGCTCCACGACCGGCTGGCGGCGTCCGCCGGGCAGCTCACCCCCTGGATCGGCGGAGATGTCCAACGGTCCGTATCCGAAACCCGCCGACTGGCCCAGCGGTACACCATGCAGCAGGAGCGGGGAGTGCACCACACCCTGTTTCAGCTGGAGGGATACGGGGACGCGCCGGACGAGGATCCGGCGGCGCCGGAGGCCGGGGAGAAATCCCCCGCCCCCGAATCGGACGATCTGGGAGATAATGTAGAACTTTTTTAAAGGAGCGCGGTCATATGCCCAAGATCATCATGACGGCGGATGACTCGGCCAGCGTCAGGCAGATGGTCAGCTTTACCCTGAAGCAGGCGGGCTACGGCGTCGTCGAGGCCGTCGACGGCAGGGATGCTCTCGAAAAAATCAAGACCACCGACATCCAGATGCTGATCACCGACCTCAACATGCCCAAGATAGACGGAATCGAGCTGATCCGGGAGGTCCGGGCCCTCGACAAATGCCGGTTCATCCCCATCATCATGCTGACCACCGAATCCCAGACCACCAAGAAGATGGAGGGGAAGGCGGCCGGCGCCACCGGATGGATCGTCAAGCCCTTCAAACCGGACCAGCTCCTGGCGGTGGTCAAGAAGGTGTTGGGATGACGCCGGAACACCATCCAGGTAGCGGGCGGTGATCCATGCGTAAGATCAACGTTCTGGTGGTGGACGATTCCGCCCTTGTTCGACAATCGCTCAAGGAGATCCTCTCCACCGATCCGGACATCGCCTCCGTGGAGACCGCCGCCGACGCCATCATCGCCGCGGGCAAGATCAACAAGGGGGCCTACGACGTCATCACTCTCGATATCCAGATGCCCCGGATGGACGGGCTCACCTTCCTCAAAAAGCTGATGGGCCACCATCCCATCCCCGTGGTGATCTGCTCCGCCGTCACCCAGAAGGGGAGCGATCTCGCCCTGAAGGCCCTGAACGAGGGGGCGGTGGACGTGATCCCCAAGCCCCGGATGGATCTGCGGAAGTTCTTCGAGGAATCCCGGATCAAGGTCTGCGACGCGGTGAAGGCGGCGGCCCTGGCGCGGATCAAACGCCGGCCCCACCGGGCGTTCGAGTTCACCGTGGAGGGAAAGCTCTCCGCCGACGCCATGCTGCCCCCGCCCCAGCCGGGAACCACCGTCTCCCGGACGGAACGGGTGGTGGTGGCGGGCGCCTCCACGGGGGGCACCGATGCCCTGCTCACCCTTCTCCGGGGGTTTCCGGCCGACGGCCCGGGCATGGTGATCGTCCAGCACATGCCCGAGAAGTTCACCGCCGCCTTCGCCCGTCGCCTCGACACCCTGTGCGCGATGACGGTCCGGGAGGCGGCCGACGGGGATACCGTGTCGGCCGGAACGGCCCTGGTGGCCCCCGGCAACCTGCACGTCCTGCTGAAGCGGGAGGGGAGACGGTACCTGGTGGAGGTGAAGGACGGGCCGCTGGTCTGCCGCCACCGTCCCTCGGTGGACATCCTTTTCCGCTCCGCCGCCCGGTATGCCGGCCGCAACGCCGTGGGGGTGATCATGACCGGCATGGGCGACGACGGGGCCCAGGGGATGGTTGAAATCCGCCGGAGCGGCGGCCTGACCATCGCCCAGGACGAGGCCACCTCGGTGGTCTTCGGGATGCCCAGCGAGGCGATCCGACGGGGCGGAGCGGAGAAGGTTCTCCCCGTGGACGGGATCGCGGCCGCCATCCTCCAGGCATGCCGGAACCGAGCCCGGACGGCCCCGGACGACGCCACCCAGTAGGAGACCGACCATGAAGATGAAGATGAAGACCCTCATCGCCGAGGACGATCTGGTGGCCCGGTTCATGCTCAAGGAGCTGCTCTCCGAGTTCGGGCCGTGCGACACCGTGGGAGACGGCCGGGAGGCCGTGGACCTCTTTGCCATGGCCCTGGACAAGGCCGATCCCTACCGCCTCGTCTGCCTGGATATCCTGATGCCGGAGGTCGACGGCCAGCAGGTCCTGGCGGAGATCCGGGCCATGGAGAAGGAGCGACGGATCAAGGGGGCCGACGAGGTGAAGGTGATCATGATCACGGCGGTGGACGACCCCAAGTCGGTCTTCAAGGCCTACTACCACGGGGGCGCCACCTCCTACATCGTGAAACCCATTGACAAACGCAAATTACTGGATGAGATTCGTCTCCTGGGGCTGATCCGCTGATCCCCCGGAGCGACGGTTTCCATACAGAAGAAGGAAGGAGTCGAAAAGATGCGAAAGATTGCGGAGACCATGGACCAGGCGGTGCGCGCCATGAGCGAAAAGGAGGGAAAGTACCTGACCTTCGCCCTCTCCGACGAGGAGTACGGCATCGGCATCCTGAAGATCAAGGAGATCATCGGGATGATGCCCATCACCACCGTCCCCAAGACGCCCCGGTACGTCAAGGGGGTGATCAACCTCCGGGGAAAGGTGATCCCCGTGATCGATCTCCGGCTGCGCTTCGGCATGGAGGCCATCGAATACACCGACCGCACCTGCATCATCGTCGTGGAGATCTCCGGAGAGACGGGCAAGGTCCTCATCGGGATCGTGGTGGATACCGTCTCGGAAGTGCTCAACATCAAGGCGGACGACATTGAGGACACCCCCACCTTCGGCACCAAGCTCAACACCGAATACATCCTCGGGATGGCCAAAATGGAGGGCGGGGTCAAGATCCTGCTCGACATCGACAAGATCCTCCGTTCCGAGGAGATCAACCTTCTGGAGACCGCCGCGTCATAGGGGGAAGACGGCCCGCCGGGGATAGGGGCCGGGCCACCGGCCTTCCGATGAGTTCCGACAGCGCCCACACGGCGTACCCGCGGCGGGCCAGACCGCCCAGGAGGCGGTCGATCTCCCCCAGCCAGGGCCCCACCATCCCCCCATCCGGGGGCCGGACATCGTGGAGGGCGATGATGTCATCCGGCCGAACCCGGTCCAGGATCCGCCCGGACAGCCGCCCGATCCGCCGATTCCCCCAATCCCCGGCCCGACAGGTGAATGTCAGATTGTAAAGCCCCAGTTCCCGGAGAACCCCCCCGAGCCTCGGGTTGGTGATCCCCACCGGGGGCCGGAAGGCCAGGGGGGCCACCCCGAAGGACGCCAGGGCCGCCTGTCCGCCGGCGATCTCCCGTTTCAGCGCCCCCCTCGACCTTAGCATGATCAGATTGTCATGGCGGTAGGTGTGGTTCCCCACGGCATGTCCCCGGTCCAGAATCGACCGGACCAGACCGGGATGCCGATCGACCTTCCGGCCCACCACGAAGAAGGTGGCCGGCGCCCCGCGGCGGTGGAGGAGCCGGAGGAGCGCAGGGGTGGTGGCCGGGTCGGGGCCGTCGTCGAAGGTAAGGGCCACGGCCCGCCGTCCGGAGGATCCCCGGCAGACGGTGGGCAGGAAGAGACCGTACCGGGGAAGGAAGGGGGCCGCCCCGCAGAGGATCAGAAACATCGTCAGGGGGACGACCACGAGCGGCGGAGCCGCGGGGAGCAGGCCGAGCGCCACGAGGTGGGCCCCGATCCCGGCCCATTCCACGGGGGCGGGCCGGTACCGACCCCGAAGGGGGGCCCCCGAAGGCATGACCTCCCGGCCGCGGCCTACGTCTTTCGGGCGTGGAACCAGATCAGCTCCTCATTGCCGCCCGAGGGCAGAGTCTCCAGGACCTCGAACCCAAAGCGGGCCAGGGCCCCGGCCACCCCCCCGGCCGCGCGGGGATGGGTCCTCTTTCCGGACAGCTTGAGCCCCAGGACCTGGAGCCGCCACGTCCAGGAGGGTCGCCCCCGGGGCGGCGCGACCACCGCCCGGAGGAGCAACCGTCCCCCGGGGGTCAGGGCGTCCCGGAGGGCGGACAGGGAAGCGCCGAGAGCCGTGTCGTCCAGGAAATGGATCATGTCGAGCACGAGGGCCAGGTCGACCGGTTCCGGAACCTCCGGGATCTCCGGTGCCCGTCCGATCCGGGCCTCCCCCCGTCCTCCCCAGGCGAAGGCAGCGATCCGGACCCGTTCGGGGTCGGGGTCGATGCCGCGGACCGTGGCCCCGGGGAACCGCTCCAGGAGCCAGCACCCCGGCACGCCGTAGCCGCAGCCGATGTCCACCGCCGTCTTCACGGGCGTGCCGCCCTCCAGGAATCGGTCCAGCTCCCCGAACAGGGGATCGAGGCGGAGCTTGAACCGGACGAAGAGCCTCGGGTATCCCTCCCGATGGCGATACCGGCGCCGGACCCGCTCCGGCAGGGGTCGGCTCCGGTCGACCGGCTCCGGCGCTTTTCGGAAGAGCCGCGAAAGGATCGGCGGCAGGATGAGGATCGCCCCGGCCAGGGCGTAGCCGATGCCGAGAAAAGAGGTGATCCCCGCGCTCCGCAGCAGGGTGTGCTCCGAGAAATAGAGGACCCCGAAGCCGATCAGGGTGGAGGCGGCGGCCATGGTGACGGCGACATGGATGAGGATCACGGCGGGATCGGTCCCATCCGCGTACCGCTGGTGGGCACGGACCAGGTAGATGGCGTAGTCGATCCCCATGCCGAATACCACGATGGCCAGCATGAGCCCCGGAATGTCCATGGGCCGGCCCATCAGGCGGAGGGTCCCCAACGTGGCGGCCAGGGCGAAGACCACCGGCAGCAGGGAAAGGCCCGCGAGCCGCCAGTCGAAAAAGAAGAGGAACAACAGGCCGACCACGGCCAGCCCCACCAGGAGGACCATTCTCGCAAAGGTGGAAAAGAGCAGGTCCCCGAGGCGGCGGGAGAAGTGGGCCGGGTCGAAGACCCGTCCCACGTCGCCGTACCGCCGGTGGAAGGCGGCCGGATCATGGTCCGGCCCGGGGGTGAGGGTGGAAAACTGGCTCCACCGGCCGGAACCGGGGTCCGGCCGGATGGCCAGCAGCGGGAAGAGGGTTTCGGGAACCGGTCCCGGGTCCGGGGCCCGGTAGTCGGGATGCAGGCAAGCCAAGAAGGGCGCGAACGCGTCGGCGGTAAAGCCCAGGTCGAGGCCGGCCGACGTCAGCCGATCCGCCACCGCCGCCGTCCGCCCGGGGGTCCAGAAGGCCCGCCAATCCGAATGATTGGACTGGCGCCGCTCCGGCCCTGGAAAGATCATGGCCGGGACGAACCCGCCGGCCAGCCGCTCCTTTGCGAGATCCGACTCGGCCAGGTCGAGCAGCCGGTCCCACCGGGTCCGGAGGCCCGGAAGGGAGTCCGCCTCGGTCATCACGTGGATCTTGGTGAAGATCTCCGTCCCCCAGACCCGTCCCAGCAGATCCTCCGCAGCCGCGGTCTCCCGGCTCACCGTGTTCATGGCGGTCAGGTCCACCCGGAAGTGGGGCCGGGCCAGGGGGATCATGGCCAGGCCGAAGACCAGGGCGGCGGCGGCCCCCTTCCCGCCGAAGGAAAAGAGCCGGACCACCACCCTCCGCAGCGGCAGGGGCCGGTCCGGTCCCGGCGGAAGCTCCGGAAAGATCCCCGGAAACCCCAGGTGGACGAAGAGGAAGGAGAACCCGATCCCCAGGGCGGTGAAGAGCCCCAACTGCCGGAAGATGGGAAAGTCGCTGAAGTAGAGGGAGCCGAAGGCGCCCATGGTGGTCAGGGCCGCGAGGAGCCCCACGGCCCGGATCTCCCGGGACGCCGCCTCCCCCCGGCTCGCATGGGGCCGGTCGAGAAAGAGGAGGTAGGCGATGCCGTGGTCCACGGTGATGGAGATGAGGGCCCCGCCGAAGCCCAGGGCCATGATGGAGAGTCGTTCATGGACCAGGGCGCAGACGAAAAAGGCGGCCGCCGTGCCCGCCAGGGCCGGCAGAAAAGCGAGAAGACCGATCCACGGCCGGGGGAAGGCGAACAGGAGCAGGACGGCGATGCCGAGCGCCGCCAGGAGGATGGCCCGCTTCACATCCCTCTTGGCGATCCGCTCGTTGTCCAGGGCGGCCCGGTAGGCGCCCACCGGGGTCAGGGTCGCCGGGTTCCCCTCCACCGATGAGAGTGTTTCGAGATCCTCGGCGATCACCGCCAGCGCATCGGCCAGCCGGGCGGCAAAGGCGGTGTCGGTCCCCGACACCGACGGCGTCCCTGTGATCAGCAGATGACGGCCGTCCGTGGAGAGGAGCTTTCCCTTGTGGAACCGCACGTCGGCGGCCGGCGCAAGTTGGTAGAGCCGGGCCAGCACCAGGTCCGACAGCCCCAGGGGATCCTTCCCGATGAAGGGGGTCCGGCCGATGGCGGCCAGCTCGAACAGATCGGCGCGGAGGGCAGCCAGCCGCTCCCGGATCCGTCCGGGCGCAAGACGGGGGGCCACCTTTTCCCGGAGCTGCCGGTCGGTGAAGAGGACCGGCAGGTGGTCGGCCACGTGGGCCATCAGATCGGGGAACCCCCGCCGGAGGGACCCCATTCCCACCTCCGTGAAGAGGCCGCTGTCCCGAAGCCGGCCCTCCACCCTCTCCCCGTACGCGGCCAGAAGATCCGGATCGGGCCGGGAGAGTCCGATATCGATGACCATCCGGTCCTGTACGGGGTGGTTTCGGAAGATGTACCCCGCATCGGCGATCACCGGGTCGTCTCCGGGAAGGTACCTTGTGACGTCGGTGTCGATCTCCACGAAGGCGAACCCCGCGGCCGCCAGAAGGCCGATGGCGGCGGCCGTCAAAAACAGCCGCGGCAGATCGCAGCCGGCCGGCTTATTCATGCCAGCAGCCAGAGGAGGGCGGCGAGGATCACGGCGGCGTGGGCGGCCACGATGGCGGAAAGGTGCCGATGGTGGAGCTCGTTGAGCCGCTGGAGGCGGTGGAGGCCCCCGCAGAGCCGCCGGAACCGGTCCAGGGGCAGATACCGCTCGTTGTCCGACGGGGAGGCGTCCTGGAAGGCGAAAGCCGGATAGATCGCGAAGGTCCGGGCGTCCGGAAGGTCCCTCAGGGTATCGTCGAAGGGGACCCCGCGCCAGGGCATGGCCGTCAGCCGCCGGGCCATCCCCTGTTCCACCGCATAGGCGTGGGTGAGGCTCCGGTAGCGGACCGCCCGGACACACGGGTGTGCCGTGGATCGGCTCCACCGGACCATGCACCCGAAAAAAAGGAGGTCCCACCGGTCCCGCCCTTGCAGAAAGGCGACGGCATCGCCCAGGGCCCGGGAATCGAACCGGCCGAAGAGGACATCGTCCTCGAAGATCACCGTCCGCTCCGCCCCGGAGGCCAGGGCGCGCTCCATGCAGGCGAGGTGGGATTCATAGATCCCCCGTTCCGGATCGGTGGGGTGCTTCTCGACGATGAAAAACTCCACTTTCCCCGCCAGTCCCACGGTTCCGAAGCGGTGTCGGGCCGCATCCCGGCGGTCGGTCCGTTGATCCACGGAGATACAGAAGAACCGGTCGAAGCAGCCCCAGAACGCGGGGAGGGCGTCGCGGTTCAAGACGATCCTCCCGCCGGCCCTGGGGCACGGGAAAAAACCCCTTCCCTTGGTCCGGGATCTCGGTGTATGATGCCCCTTTTTCGAGGTTTCCGTAGGATTCGACAGAAGACGTGGCGCGGTATCATGTGTTCCCTGACTTCTCTTCCCCAAGACGGCCCCGGCGGCGGGTCCGGAGTTCACCGGAACTTACCGGGTCGACGGAAAAAAGTAAACCCCGATTTCTCTTTCCGCGGGTTCCGAACCGGGGGCTGGCGGAAGACGACGCGCAACCAATGAGAGAGGCGAGGAGAGAGGCGAAAGCGGCCGTCCTCGAAAGACTGTTACGGATCGAGTTCGTCCGGGACGCCCTGGCGGATGGGGCCGACCTGAGCGCATTCCGGGATCCCCCCACCCCGAGGATCATCACCGGACTGATCATCATGGCGATCTCCTATGTCATCGGCTGGCCGGTCATCTCGGTCCTCGGCTTTCTGGCGTTCCGTCTGCGGGAGCCCTGGCTCGTCGCCGTGCTCGGTCCCATCGTCTACGGCGTCTCCCATCTCGCCTTCCTCTTGGGGGCCTACCTGGCCGGGGCCAAGTACACCCGGGCCCTCCTCCGCTGGGCCGCCCGCAAAGGGGTGGAGCGGCTGGCCGGCGGCCGTCCCGCCGGAGCTGAAAAGAGAGATGAAGCCCCATGAAGATCGTCCTGGTCCATCCGGCGGGATCGAACTGGATCCCCGGCAAAAAAGATATCACGGCCACGGCCAACCGGATGGCTCCCCTGGGGATCCTCTCCATGGCCGCCTACCTGGAGCGGGAAGGCCACGAGGTCCGGGTCCACGACTGCCTGGGGCCCCGGGCCCCGGACGGCGCCGCCGCCAACGCCCGACTGGTCCTGGACGCGGCGCCGGACTTGGTGGGGGTCTCCGCCACCACCGCCGGCTTCCTGGACGGCTATGCCATGGCCGTCCGTATCAAGGAAGCCCGGCCCCAAACCCGGATCCTCTTCGGCGGGGTCCATGTCTCCGCCCTGGGAGCGGCCCTCTTGGAAGACTATCCGGCCATCGACTACCTCTGCATGGGGGAGGGGGAAGGGGTGGCCGCGGACCTGGCGTCGGGGACCGATCCGGAACGGATCGACGGGCTGATCCATCGGAAGGACGGCCGGGCCGCGGCCGCCCCGCCCCGGAAGCCCCTGCCCGATCTGGACGCCCTCCCCTTTCCCGCCTACGAGAAGCTTTCGGGGTTCCCCCGGCGGTACCACCTTCCCCTGTTCAGCTATATCCGGACCCCCGGCGCCACCATGATCACCAGCCGGGGGTGTCCGTACCAGTGCTCCTACTGCGACCGGTCCGTGTTCAAGCGGAGCTACCGATACAATTCGGCGGCCTACATCCATGCCCACCTCAAATACCTCCGCCACCGGTTCGGGGTCCGGCACGTCAACATCTACGACGACCTCTTCACGGCCCACCGGGACCGGATCACGGAACTGTGCGAGCTTCTGGCCGCCGAACCGCCGGGGATGCACTTCAACTGCGCCGTCCGGGTGGGCCACGCCGACGACGAGCTGCTCCGGATGCTCAAAGAGGCGGGGTTCCTCCAGCTCTCGGTGGGGATCGAAAGCGGTGATCCGGACCTCCTGGCCGTCCACAAGCCGGGGGTCTACCTGGCGGAGGTCCGGGATACGGTCGCCCGGATCCAGGCCCACGGCCTCCGAGTCAAGGGGCTGTTCATGATGGGGCTGCCCGGCGAGACCGTGGAATCGATCCGGCGGACCAGCGACTTCGTCCTCTCTTTGGGCTTGGACGACATGAACATGACCAAGTTCACCCCTTTCCCCGGAGCCCCGGTCAGCCGAACCATCGAGGCGGAGGGGACCCTCGACCCCGACTGGCGGAAGATGAACTGCCTCAACTTCGTCTTCGTCCCCAAGGGGATCGACTCCAAAGAGAGCCTCGACCAGCTCTACAACACCCACGTCAAGCGGTTCTACTCGGACCCGTCCTGGCGGCGGCGGTTCCGGAACCGGATCTGGCAACACCGGCGGAGCCTCCTCCACGGTCTGCGCCACCTGCCGGCCTTCCTGGCCGCCAAGCGGGCCTTCGAGCCGGACCCGGATCGACGCCCGGAATCCACGGAGGAGGCGCCGTGACCCCTTCGATGGGATCCGGATCGGTCCCGTCCGGCGCCGACCCGCTCCGGGATCGGATCACCCGGCTCCTTTCGGCCCCCGAAGGCCCGGACCGGCCGTTCGTCCTCTCCGGGCCTACCCGCGGGGAGGTTCTTCGGCTGGCGGCGGGACTCGCCCACGCCCTGCCCCCGGAGGCCGGGGCCGTCTGCCTGGCCACCGAGGAGAAGGGGCTGACGGCGGCCGCCCTCCTGGCCGCCCTGGCCACGGGAACCCATTTGATTCTGCCCCACGCCATGACCCCGTCCGCCCTGGCGGAGGTGGGGCGGACCCTCGGCATCCCCCATGGCGTCACCGACCGTCCGGAGATCCTGCCGCCGGAGATGGCGCCGATCGGCCCCTCCCCGGACGCCGGCCCCCGCCCGCCCCTCGTGCCCGCCGTGGGCCCGGACACCCCTTTGGTCGCCTTCTTCACCGGCGGCACCACCGGAGCGCCCAAGCGATGGTCCAAGACCCCCGGGAACCTCCTTGCCGAGGCCCTCTCCATCGTCCGGCGGTACCGGATCTCCCCCGGCGACCGGATTCTGGCCACCATCCCCCCCTACCACATCTACGGATTCCTCTTCGCGGTGCTGGCCCCGCTGGTGGCCGGGGCCGCCGTGGCCCCCGAGACCCCCACCTTTCCCGAGGAGATCCGCTCGATGATGGCGGACCGCCGCCCCACCCTCCTGGTGAGCGTGCCGGTCCACTACCGGATCATGAACGGGGCCCCGGCCCCCCGGGGGGCCCTGCGCCTGGCCGTCTCCTCGGCCGGAAAGCTCGCCCCCGAAGACGCCGAGGCCTTCCACCGCGAGACCGGCGTCGACCTGGTGGAGATCTACGGCTCCACCGAGACCGGCGGCGTCGCCGCCCGCTGCCGGGCGCGGGGGGAGACCGCCCTGACCCCCATCGACGAGGTCGCGTGGCGGATCGACGGCGACCGCCTCCGGGTCCGCTCCCCCTTCATCTCGCCCGACATCGAAACCGATGCGGAGGGGTTCTTCCTGACCGGTGACCGGGTGGCGCCGCTGGAAGGGGGCCGGTTCCATCTGTTGGGCCGGGCCGACAGCGTGGTCAAGGTGGGGGGCAAACGGGTCGACCTGGAGGCGGTCCGGGAGATCCTTTTGGACATCGAGGGGGTTACGGACGCGGCGGTGATCGCCCGGCCGGCGGCCGCGGGCCGGGAGACCGACATCCTGGCCGTCTACCAGGGGGAAGCCGATCCGGGGATCCTCAAAGGGGCCGTGGACGCGAAGCTGGGCACCGCCGCCGTGCCCCGGCGGCTCCGGCGGGTCGACCGGATCCCCGTCTCCTCCTCCGGCAAGCTCGATCACCGCTCCCTGGACGCCCTTTTCCGCCTTACCCCGGACGCCTGACCGCACGCCCGACCCGGCCTCATCCCACCCGGCGGTCCTTCGTGTCCGCGCGCCGGGCGGCATCGATTCCATTGGGCTCAAACCAATTTGGCTCCCCCGTCCGGATCGAAGAGAAGAAAAAGCCGGGAATGAACACTTGAAATCATCGGAATTATCCGTTATAAGAGATGGGATTGATATGCTTTGAACTCATTGGGGTTTTCCCGGAAGCGGCTCTTTCCGAACGATCGCACGGGCAAACCGCTCCGACGGCTTGCCGAAGATCGGCCGCCGGGTGAACACACCGACCCCGCCACTGGAATGGCACCGGAACAGCATGGAAAAGAAATCGAAAATCGTCGTCAAGGATCTGTACAAGATCTTCGGGCACAAGCCGGAACGGGCGTTCTCCCTGCTGGAACAGGGCAAGACCAAGGAGGAGATCCTCGAGGAGACCGGCCTGACCATCGGTGTGCAGAACGCCAGCTTCACGGTCTATGAAGGGGAGATCTTCGTGGTCATGGGCCTTTCCGGCTCGGGGAAATCGACCCTGGTCCGGATGTTCAACCGCCTCATCGACCCCACTTCGGGCCAGGTCTTCGTGGACGACACGGACGTGGCGGCCATGAGCAAGGATGAACTGGTCCAGCTCCTGCGCAAGGACATGAGCATGGTCTTTCAGTCCTTCGCGCTCATGCCCCACATGACCGTCCTGGAGAACGCCGCCTTCGGTCTGGAACTGGCCGGTTTTTCCAAACCGGAGCGGGAGCACCGGGCCATGGAGTCCCTGGATCAGGTGGGCCTCAAGCCTTACGCGACCAGCTATCCCCGGGAACTCTCCGGCGGCATGCAGCAGCGGGTGGGCCTGGCCCGGGGCCTGGCGGTGGACCCCTCCATCATGCTCATGGACGAGGCGTTCAGCGCGCTCGACCCGCTCATCCGCACGGAGATGCAGGACGAACTCCTCAAGCTCCAGGCCGAACACCGACGGACAGTGGTCTTCATCTCCCACGATCTGGACGAGGCCATGCGCATCGGCGACCGCATCGCCATCATGGAGGGGGGACGCATCGTTCAGGTGGGCACCCCCGAGGAGATCCTCAAGGACCCGGCCGACGACTACGTCCGGGCCTTTTTCCGGGGCGTGGACCCCACCAACGTCTTTTCCGCCGGCGACATCGTCCGGGACCAGCAGGTGACCATCGTCCGCCACGAAGGGGACGGCCCCCGGGTGGCGCTGGAACGTCTCATCTCCCAGGATCGGTTCTACGGTTACGTGCTGGACGCCCGGCACCGGTTCCAGGGCATCGTCTCGGTGGACGGCCTCAAGGCGGTTCTCAAGAAAAAAGGCGAGGAAGCCGCCATGGCCGACGCCTTCATCCCGGAGGCCAGATCGGTCCATATCGACAGCACCATGCAGGAGATCATCCCCTATCTGACCGACAGCCCGTGGCCGGCGCCGGTGATCGACGGAGACGGCGTCTACAAGGGGGCGATTTCCAAAAATATGTTCCTGGAGACGCTCTACCGCATTGAACCCGCCGAGGAGGATGAGGAGGAACCCGCCGCCGATGCGATTTGAGTTCCCCATCGGGTTCGGCGGATAACGGAGGCATTATGGCTGAGGGATTTTTCAGTTTCGACGAAGCAATGTATCCCCTGGAGGACTGGATCGAGACCGCCGTCGAGTGGCTGGTGGCCAACCACCGCTCCGAGTTCCAGGCCCTGAAATGGCCGGTGGAAAAGATCCTGTGGGGGATCGACCATTTTCTCAATTGGCTTCATCCATCGGTGATCATTCTGGCGTTCGTCCTCCTGGCCTGGCGGTTCGCCGGTCTGAAAACCGCCGTTTTCAGCCTGTTGACACTGGTGATCGTAGGGACCCTGGGCATGTGGCCCGAGACCATGACCACCCTCTCCATGGTCATCAGCGCCGTGTTTTTTTGCACGGTGGTGGGCGTTCCCCTGGGCATCGCCGCCTCCCAGAGCGACAATTTCGCGGCATGGATCCGGCCGGTGCTCGACGCCATGCAGACCACCCCCGCCTTCGTCTATCTGGTGCCGGTGGTCATGCTCTTCTCCATCGGCACGGTGGCCGGCGTCATCGCCACCATCATCTTCGCCATGCCGCCCATCATCCGGCTCACCAACCTGGGCATCCGCCAGGTGCCCCTGGAGCTGCTGGAGGCGACCAAGGCCTTCGGCGGAACCCGCTGGCAGATCCTCAGACGAGTGCAGATCCCGCTGGCCATGCCCACCATCATGGCCGGCCTCAACCAGACCATTATGCTCTCCCTTTCCATGGTGGTCATCGCCGCCCTCATCGGGGCCGGAGGCCTCGGCGTCCCTGTTTTTCAGGGGCTCAACAGCCTCCAGGTGGGCCTGGCCGGCGTGGGGGGATTGAGCATCGTACTTATGGCCATGGTCCTGGACCGCATCACCCAGTCCTTCGGTCAGCCCAAGTCCAAATAGGCCGAAGGGCATCGCGGTTCGGACCTTTCACAAACCAACTCGACAAAGGAGGTTCCATGAAAACGATTCGAAAGCGACTGGGAAGGATGTTGGTGATCGTCTTGGCCGTCACCCTGACGGTGAGCGTCGCCTGGGCGGCCGACATGCCCGGCAAGGGAAAGACCGTGCAGCCGGCCCGGGCCACCTGGACCACCGGGTTTTTCCTTGAGGCCATCTACAGCAGGGCCATGGAGGAACTCGGCTATACGGTGGAAGATCCCAAGGAGTTCAGCAACCCCATCTTCTACCAATCGGTCACCCAGGGGGATGTCGATTTCTGGGCCAACGGCTGGTTCCCGATCCACAACGCCCAGCTGCCGAAAAATTTCGACGAGGGGGCCAAGATCGCCGGAACCATCGTCGACGGCGGCGCCATCCAGGGCTACCTGGTCTCCAAGGGCGCGGTGGAGAAGTTCAACATCAAATCCCTGGATGACTTCAAGCGGGACGAGGTGAAGAAGGCCTTCGACGCCAACGGCGACGGCAAGGCCGATCTCGTGGCCTGTCCGCCGGGCTGGGGGTGCGAGAAGGTGATCACCCACCACATGGATGTCTATGACATGGATGATCATATCAACCCCATCAAGGCCGGCTATTCCGCCAGCATGGCCGACGCCGTGGCCCGGGCCCAGGC
>CAYSLC010000049.1:0-15826 GCA_964431545.1 uncultured Desulfobacteraceae bacterium
GTGGTGGACGCCGTGATCCAGGGGGACGGGGTCCGCCTGGTGATGGCCGATGCTGGAAAACCGGACATCGAGACGTTGTTCGACGAGAGGGACCAGACCGCTCCTGAACCGGTCCCTCCACGCTTCGAGGACAGCTACATCGCCCTCCTCAAAGAAGAGGAAGCCCGATCCAAAAGCGAGCCGATCCAGGAGCCGGACCCCGGGGAGGACCGAACCCCGGGCCGGGAAGATGCCCGGCCGGTGATTGTGGTGGACCATGTCAAGCGCAAATTCGGCGATTTTTACGCCGTCAAGGATGTCACCTTCGAGGTCGGGCCGGGGGAGGTTTTCGGCCTGCTGGGGGCCAACGGCGCCGGCAAGACCACCACCTTCCGGATGCTCTGCGGCCTGCTGCCGGTCAGCGAGGGGAGCCTCCAAGTGGCCGGGCTCGATCTGAGAAAGGCCGCGGCCGAGGCCAGGGCCCGCATCGGGTACATGTCCCAGAAATTTTCCCTCTACGGCAATCTGAGCGTCATGGAGAACCTTCGCTTTTTCAGCAGCGCCTACGGACTCCACGGCAAAAGACGACGCGAACGCATCGACTGGGCCCTGGAGCAGTTCGATCTGGCGGACCGGGCCGACGCCGAAAGCGGTGAGATGCCCCTGGGCTACAAACAGCGGCTGGCCTTGGCCTGCGCCCTGATGCATGAACCGGAGATCCTCTTCCTGGACGAGCCCACCTCGGGGGTGGACCCCATGGCCCGCCGCGAGTTTTGGGGCCACATCAATGCCCTGGCCCGGTCCGGCGTCACCGTGCTGGTGACCACCCATTTCATGGAGGAGGCCGAATATTGCGACCGGCTGGCCATCATGGCGGACGGAGAGATCCTGGCTCTGGGAACCCCCCGGAAGATCAAGGCCAGGGCCGCGGAAAAGGGCGACCGGGAGATCGAGGATATCGAGGACGCCTTCATCGCCCTGATCGAAAGCCAAACCGACGAAAAGGAGAACGGATGAGCCGGACCGAGGGTTCCCGGAAGGACGCACCGCCCGGCACGGGTGCGAGCCTCATGCGGATTCGGGGGCTGGTGCGCAAGGAGTTTCTCCAGATCATGCGGGATCCCAGCAGCCTCGCCATCGCCTTTCTGATGCCGGTGGTCCTGCTGCTGCTCTTCGGCTACGGGGTCTCCCTGGATGCCGAGCATGTGCCCATCGCCGTCGTCGTGGAACATCCGAGCCGGGACACGGCCGGCTTCACCAGCGCATTCGAACAGAGCAAGTATTTCGACCCCATCCACATGTCCACCATGCGGGCCGCCGAACAGGCCCTCCGGGACCATCGGGTGGACGGCATCCTGCGCCTGCGCTCCGACTTCGCCCGGAAGCTCCGAAGCGGCGCCGCCGCCCCCATCCAGATCATTCTGTACGGGGTGGACGCCAACACCGCCCGGCTGGTGGCCGGATACGTGGAGGGGGTCTGGACCGGCTGGCTCTCCGACCGGGCCCGGCGGCAGGGCCGGTCCCTGGAGATGCCGGTCGCCATCGACCAGCGGATCTGGTTCAACAGCGAGGTGCGCAGCCGCAACTTCCTGGTCCCCGGTCTGATCGCGGTAATCATGACCCTGATCGGGGCCCTGCTCACCGCCATGGTCATGGCACGGGAATGGGAGCGGGGCACCATGGAGGCGCTCATGGTCACCCCGGTGAAGATCCGCGAGGTGATCCTGGGCAAGCTCATTCCCTACTTCGTCCTGGGCATGGGGGGACTGGCCCTCTCGGTGGGGATGGCGCTCTTTCTTTTCCAGGTGCCCCTGCGCGGCTCCCTCTGGGTGCTCACCGCGGCCTCGGCCCTGTTTCTGCTCGTGGCCCTGGGCATGGGGCTTCTCATCTCCATCGCGGCCCGAAGCCAGTTCGTGGCGGGCCAGACGGCCATCATCGTCACCTTCTTGCCGGCCTTCCTCCTGTCCGGGTTTCTGTTCGATATCAAGAGCATGCCGGCCATCGTCCAGGGGATCACCCATGCCATCGCGGCCCGGTACTATGTGGCAATCCTCCAGACCGTCTTTCTGGCCGGGGATGTCTTTCCGGTGATCTGGCCCAACGCGCTCGCCCTGATCGTGATGGCGGTTATTTTTCTGGGCGTGAGCCGGATCAAAGCCCGTAAACGTCTCGACTGAGGAGGACGGACCGATGATTCGCCATATTCTGGCACTGATGCAAAAGGAATTTCTGGCCCTGCTAAAAGATAAGAAGAGCCGGTTCACCATCATCATTCCGCCGATCGTCCAGCTCCTGGTCTTCGGATACGCCGCCACCTACGACCTCACCGATGTTCCGCTGGCCGTCTACGACGAGGACCGGAGCGCCGCCTCCCGGGAACTGATCGCGCGGTTCACCGGATCGCCCAACTTCCGGGAGGTGGCCCGGATCACCCGGCAGGACCGGATCGCGCCGCTTATCGACCGGAAGGAAGCCCTGGTCCTGGTCCATATCCATCCGCGGTTCGCCCGGAACCTTTTGACGGGAAAGACCGGCCGGATTCAGGTGATCGTGGACGGCCGCAATTCCAACACCGCCATGATCGCCCTCGGATATGTCCGCTCCATCGTCACCCGGTTCAACCTGGAGTGGACGGCGACCCACGGCGGTCCGCACCCTCCGGCCCGGCTCGAGACCCGGGCATGGTACAACGCCAACCTGGAGAGCCGGTGGTACATCGTCCCCGGAATCGTGGGGCTGCTGACCCTGGTGGTGACCATGCTGGTGACCGCGCTGTCGGTGGCCCGGGAGCGGGAACAGGGGACCTTCGACCAGCTCCTGGTCACCCCCCTGCGGCCGGTGGAAATCCTCCTGGGAAAGGCCCTGCCCGGTTTCATCATCGGAGCGGCCGAGGCCACCGTGATCATTCTGCTCACCGTATTCTGGTTCCAGGTGCCCCTTCGGGGCAACATTGTAATCCTCTACGCCGGCCTCTTTCTGTTTCTCCTGTCGGCCATCGGGGTGGGACTGATGATCTCCTCCCTGTCGGTGACCCAGCAGCAGGGGCTCCTGGGGGCGTTCATGTTCCTGGTGCCGGCGATCATCCTTTCGGGGTTTACCACCCCCATCGCCAACATGCCGGCGGCCGTCCAGAAGCTGACCCTGCTCAATCCGCTCCGGTACTTCATGGTGGTGATCCGGGGGGTGTTTCTGGAAAACGCCCCCATGCACCTGTATCTCGATCAATTCTGGCCCATGGCGGTCATCGGCGTGGTCTGCCTGGCCCTGGCGGGATGGCTCTTCCGCCACCGCATCAACTAGCCGGAACGGAGACAACCCACTCGATCCAAAGCGAAAGGAATTGAAGATGTCCCCCATCGATCGCGCAAGACGACGGCTGATCGCCGGAACCATCCTGATCCTGACGGCCGGTCTCTCCGGGATGGCCGCCGCCCGATCCCCCTCGGAACCGGTGGACCGGCCCCGGCGGGTGCTCCAGCTGCGCTCCGCCGTGGCGAGGGGGGTGGCCGAGAACCTCGATCTGCGGATGGCGGAGCTGGAGGTGCCCATCCGCCGGAAAGGGGTGACCGCCGAGGAAGCCGTCTTCGATCCGAGGGCCGAGGCCTCCGTCGGGGTCCGGAAACGGAAGATCCCCACCGGGTCGGTGATGTTCGAGGACGACTACGAAAAGGTGGAGGTCCAGGGGGCCGGCGTGGGCGTTCGAAAGCGATTCCGCACCGGCACCCGGGGGCGCCTCTCCTGGGAGACCCGCCGGATGGAGACCAACGCCGTGGCCGACGCCCTCGATCCCGAGTACAAGAGCATCCTGGTCCTCAACCTGACCCAGCCGCTGCTCCGGGGGTTCGGCTACGACGTCAACACCACCGCCGTCCGGATCTCCAAAAACCGGGTCCGGCAGGCGGCGTACGAATACCTGGGCCGGATCCAGGAGACGGCCCGGCAGGTGGAGACCGCCTATCTTTCCCTGGCCCGGGCGCTCTTGGTGACGGCGTTTCGGGTCGAATCCCGGAAGCTGGCCCGGGAGCTGCTGTCCGGGAACCAGGAACGTTTGGACCAGGGGGTGATCTCCGTCACCGAGGTGCAGGAGGCAAAGACCGCTCTGGCGTCGCGAAACGAGAAGGTGATCGCCGCCCGGCAGCGGGCCGAGACCCTCTCCAACCGGCTCAAGGACCTGCTGGAGATCCGGTCGGGCCACCCCCTGGCGGAGGCCACCCTGGCCACGGAGCCGATCCCGGAGGCGGACCGCATGGCTTTTCCCGTCCGGGACCTCGCCCTGGCCAAGGCCCTGGAGGAGCGGCCCGAACTCAAGGCTCTCCGGGCCGCGCTCGACAGTCAGGAGATCCGGCTCGCCTTCCTGCGCAACCGGAAGCTTCCCCAACTCGATCTGGGGGCCACCCTGGGACTCAATGGGCTCTCCGGGGATGACCGACCTGTCCACCTCTTCGGATCCAGCCGGACCAGCGGCCTCCCCGGAGACTATGGCGAATCCCTGACCCGCATGGCGGAGGGGGACGGCTACGAATGGGCCGTGGATCTCAAATTCTCCTATCCGCTGGGCAACCGGGCCGCCGGCGCCCGGTATGAGAGGGGACTCCTGGAGAAACGACAGCTCCTCCATCGGTTCAAACGGCTGGAAGGCGGCATCGAGACCCAGGTGAAGAACGCCCTGGTGACGGTGGAGCGGAGCCTGGAACGGGTCCGGGTCTCCCAACGGTTCGAAGCCCTGGCCCGGAAGACCCTCAACGAGGAAATGGCCCGGCTTCGCCGGGGACTGTCCAACACCTTCCGGATCCTCGAATACCAGGACGACCTGATATCGGCCCGGATCCGGCGGGTGACCGCCCTGATCGACTTCCACAAAGGACTGGCCGACCTCCACCGGGCCATGGGCACCAATCTGGAGCGGCTCGATATCGTGCCGGGCATCGATCAGAGCCTCATGGCGGCGGGACGATGACCGCCGGAAGGCGAGGTCCGGTCGCTATTTTCCACGGCGGATGCCGGGGAGCCATTGCATTCCGACCCAACCATAGGAGAATCGATGATGCTCATCTTCGACTTCGACGGCGTGCTCTTCAACTCCAATGACGAGGCGGTCGTCACGGCCTTCAACGCCGTGACCGGAGAACTGAGGACATCGCTTGCCCAACTGCCCCGAAACCTGATCCGGCGGTTCAGGATCAACCGGTTCCATGCCCAGGGGGCCGACGACATCTTCACCCTCATGGCCTGGTGCCTCAAGGCGGATTCCGCGGATCCGGAGCGGCGGCTGACACCCGCCGAGTACGCGGCCATCGGCGAGGAGGCCGCCCTTCCCCCACGGGACCGACGACGCGACCGGTTCTTCGAAGCCCGCCGGCGTTTCGTGGAGACGGACAGGGGTGCGTGGCTCGCCCTCGGCGCCCCGTACCAGCCGCTGTGGGACGCCCTGAGGGAAAGGGGGGGCGGACGGGTGATCCTGATCACCAGCAAAAACCGGACGGCGGTCCGGGATCTCTGCCGTCACTTCGGACTTTGGATCCCGGAAGAGAATATCTATTCCGGAGACGCCGGCGCCACCAAGACCGAGAATCTGAGGCGGGTCCACGAACGGTTCCGGAGGGACGCCTATCGCTTCGTCGATGACAACATCAAGAACCTGAACGCCCTGGACCGGGATTTCAACCAGGGCCGGACCTTCCTCCGCCTCGCACTCGCCTCCTGGGGCTACGTGGGGCCGGAGGATCGCGGACGGGCGCTCGAGGCCGGCTACGCCGTTTACGCCCAGGAAGATCTCATCGCCCTCCTCGACTGGGAACTGCCCCAAGACCCCTTCCGGGGTTAAAATAGGGTCCCCTTGCCCCCCAAATAGGGTCTTTGCCTCATTCCCCACGGGCGTATACCGCATTACCATTGTCAAGATAGTCGGAGAAGTTACGCAGGGCAGATGAGCGAAGCCGGCTCAAAAGATACCGAAAGGAATTGTACAACAATGTTTATTTTCTTTTCAAACCGGCTGGGATGCATCGGATCGATCCTCGTCTCCGTCGTGCTGACGGTGGTCCTCCTGTTCCTTTTCGGCATTCTCTAGCATAAACGGGCGCCGTCCGGTGATGGGGTTCGGACCGGCGGCGCCCTCCATGAAACCCGAGCCAAACACCAAGGAGGTAGAACATGCCGATACGCAACGCATCCGCCCGATGGGAAGGTAAAATCGCGGACGGAACCGGTACCGTGAAGCTGGGCAGCGGGGCCTTCGAAGGGAAATACTCCTTCGGGTCCCGGTTCGAAGAGGCCCCGGGCACAAACCCCGAGGAGCTGATCGGCGCGGCCCACGCCGGATGCTACTCCATGGCCCTGTCCCTCTTTTTGGGAAACGCCGGGTATACCCCGGAGTCGATCCAGACCCAGGCCAAGGTTCACATCGAAAAAGTGGGCGACGGGTTCAAGATCACCCAGATCGATCTGGAGACCGAAGCCAAGGTGCCGGGGATGGAAGAGGGTGATTTTAAAGAGCAGGCCGAGGCGGCCAAGACGAACTGTCCGGTCTCCCAGGCCCTGGCGGGGACCGAGATCACCCTCGTCGCCCACCTGATCATCTGACCCCATTGGAAGGAAACCGCTTGGACCACCGCCGGCCCGGAAACGGATCGGCGGTCGTTTTCCGGCCTCGCCCCCCGGTTTTCGCATGCCCTCTTTTGCCTATTGATCTTCCACGCCGCTCGCGTACAATGCCCCATCATCGAACCACCGATTCCGCTGGAGGGAAGAATGTACAAGTCGGCTTTTTTGATTCTCGCGGTAATGGTCGCGGCGGCACCGGCCGGTTCGGCCGGAGCCGCCTCCATGGAGGGGATGGGGATCCTTCACGGGGAGGACCACGCCTTCGCCCTCATCGCCCCCGAGGGGTGGGTGGTGGACAACCGGAGCGGAGTCTCCCAGGGGCTCCACGCCGTCTTCTACCCCAAGGACCAGACCTGGACCCAAAGCCCGGTGATCGCCTATGCCCGGGCCAGGACCAAAAAGGGAACGGTCCGATCCGTGGCGGACCAGGTCCGGCAAACGGTCGACCGCTTCAGCGAACGCAGCGACACCCCGGTCAAAGCCTTCCTGGAGAAGATCATCCCGCTGGAAAACGGAAGGACGGCCGAGGTCTACCACTTCACCGGCGATCGGTACGGAAGCTTCGAGGCGGTGGCCTACATCGACGAGGCGAAGACCATCAACTTCGTGGTGCTCAGTGCCCGGGACAAACCGACCTTCGAGAACGCCCTTCCCATCTTCGAAGACCTTGTAAAATCCTACATGGTCCTCGGGGATGATCCGTCCCGCATCGATTCGGCGGATTGAGGCGGAAGGCGCGCCACGCTTTTCCAGGGATTTCAGCGTCCGGGTCCACGCCCCGCGCGCCGAATCGAGCAGGTGCGACCATCGAAACCACCTTGGCGGCCAGGGCGGCGACATGGTAAAAGAACCCTGTGAAGACCCTGCCCCTCCAGCTCCCCATCCCCCAGCTCAACTTCGATCGGGAACCTCCCTCTTGAACTTCCAAGGCCCGATTGGTATAAAAAAGGAGATTTTTGCACTCCGAACCCCAACCCAATCGATAAGAGGTCAGAAATGAAAAAAACACTCGCCTGCCTCATGGTTTTGTTCCTCTCGGTCCCCGCCGCCGCCGATACCATCGTCCTCAAAAACGGCAGCAGGATCAAGGCATCCCAGACCTGGGAGGACGGGGGAAAGATCCACTACCAGAAGTTCGGCCAGGTGATCGCCATCCCCATGGCCAACGTGGTCCGGGTGGAGCGGGCGGAGAAACCGGAAAAAAAAGAAGCGCAAGGACAAGGGTTTGTAAGGCGGCAGGAATCGCCGATTCGGTTGACCGCGTCGGACCGGATGGCCACCCCCGAGGATCTGGACGCCGAATACCAGGCCCTGGTCGAAGAGAAACGGAAGCTCCGGGAGGGGCGGTCGGCCATGGATTCATCGGACTACCGCCAAAAGAAAAGGGCGCTCCTGAGGCGGTTCCGCCGTTTCGCCCTCAAGACCGGGTACTGCTTCGACAAGGGCGCCGGAATCCGGTGACCCGACCGGATCGAACCTGTTTTTCCCACTCCCCGTGAGCCGCCGCCTCCTCGACCAGCTCTTCGCCGTCCCCCTGACCGACGGCCGGCACCTGGTCTACGCCCCCCTGAAACGGACCGCCTTCATCGCCAACGCCGCCCTGGTCAACCGGATCCACGCGGTCTGCGCCCGGGTGGATGCCGGCCGGGGGGCCGGCGCCATCGACCTTTCCCCCGAAGGCGTCCCGGCCGACCTCGAAGAGACCCACGCTTTTCTCCGCCGGCTCGATCTGCTGACCCCGGCGCCGGAGCCCCCCGATCCCTACGAGGATACCGGTCCGGTCCACGACACGGTGGTCCTCTTTCCCACCAACCAGTGCAACCTGCGGTGCGGCTACTGCTACGCCGACGCGGGGTCCCATTCCCCAAGATGGATGGCGTGGGAGGTGGCCCGGGCCGCCATCGACGCCGTGGCGGATACGGCAAGCCGCAACGGCGCCGACTCCCTGGCCCTCGGGTTCCACGGCGGCGGAGAGCCGAGCCTCCACTGGGATCTCCTCACCCGGGCCTGCGACCACGCCAGGGACCGGGCATCGGCACACGGGATGGCCCTGGCCCTCAACGGCGCCTTCAACGGCTTCTGGTCGGAGGAGACCGCCCGGTACATCCGCGACACCTTCACGGAGATCAGCCTCTCCTTCGACGGGCTTCCCGACGTCCAGGACGTACAAAGGCCCACGGTGTCGGGGGAGGGCTCCCACCGGCGGGTGGAGAGGACCCTCGAAATGCTCGACGCGGCCGACTTCCCCTACGGCATCCGCCTGACCGCCACCGCGGAGACGGTGGACCGGCTGGCGGAGAGCATCGACGCCATCTGCCGGCGGTTCCGTCCGGCCAGGATCCAGGTGGAGCCGGTCTTTTTCCGGGGCCGGGCCGCGCGGAACGGGCTGGGGCCGGGGGACCGGGCCGCGTTCATCGACGCATACACCGAGGGCAGACGGATCGCCCGGTCCCAGGGCATCGAACTCTTCTACTCCGGGGCCCAGCTCGATGTCCTCTCCCGGCGCTTCTGCCTGGCGGCCTCCCGGGCCCTGATCGTCACCCCCGAGGGGTGGGTGACCACCTGCTTCGAGATCCACGGGCCGGACCATCCCCTGGCCGGCGAGTTCATCGTGGGCCGGTACGCGGGGGATGGCCGGTTCCACATCGACGAGGGGAAACGGGACCTTCTCATGGTCCGGGCCGCCCGCCGCCCGGACCGGTGCCGGGGCTGCTTCTGCCAATGGCACTGCGCCGGCGACTGCGCGGCCCGGTGGGACGACGCGGCTGGCCCGGACCCGGACGGACTCTCGGACCGGTGCCGGCTCAACCAGGCGCTGATCCTGGAGGCGATCCTGGAACAGATCCATCTCAGCGACGGGCCGATCTGGCGGGATCGGCCCCATGAACCCACGGAGGCGACGTGAACCGGACCCAAGGCAACGATTTCCGACTGAAGCGCATCTACGCGGACGGCTCCCAGGAACCGGCCGAGCTTTACGACATCACCGATCTGGAGGGCGGCTGGACCATGGGCCGCCGGGGGTTCCTGGCCACCGCCGCCGTCACCCTGGGAGCGGCCGCCGGCATGACGGCCGGTCTACCGCCAACGGCGTCCGGCGCGGAAACCGGATCGAGTTTGTCCCTCGGCTGCGACCGGGACATCCGGGCCCACGAGGACGACGTGGAACACCTGGCCTTCAGCCGGGACGGCCGGCTCCTGGCGTCCGGCGGCGGCCGCGAGCCGGTCAAGGTCTGGGAGGTCCCCGGCGGCGGAAGGGTCGACGGGTGGGTCGGAAAGCGGGGGGTGGCGGCCCTGGCGTGGCACCCGACCCAGGACCTGCTGGCCCTGGCGATGGAAGAGACCGTCTCCCTCTATCCCCCCGCCTCCGACAAACCGGTGCGGCAACTGAAGGACCATCCGGGGGAGGTGGCCCACATCGCCATCGGCGAGGACGGCATCCTCCTGGTGGCCGACACGTCCAAGGGCACGGTGGTTGTCTGGAACCTCGGGGCGGGGACGCGGCTCAACGCGCTGGAGGTGCCCCGAAGACGGTCCCTTACGGCCATCTCCCTGTCATCGACGAACACCACCCTGGCCGGCGCCACCCACCGGGCGATCCACGTATGGAGCCTCGGCAGCCCCAAGGTTCGCAACACCATCGAAACCGAAGGGCCGGTGGGGAACCTCCTGTTCGACCCCCTGGGGGTCTTCCTTCTCGTCCTTCCCCGGCGGGGGGCTGAGGTTCAGCTCCGGGACGCGGTTTCCGGAACCTTGCTCCGGAAGCTCAACGCCCTCGCCAAACCGGCGGGCCCCATGGAGTTCACCCCGGACGGCCGGCTGGCCGCCGCCATGAAAGACGGCACCGTGGTCTTCTGGTCGATCCCTTCGGGACGGACGACCCACACCCTCGTGACCGGCACCTCCCGCCCCACCGCCATGGCCATCTCCCCGGACGGGACGATACTGGCCCTGGGCAACAGTCGTGGGGAAATTTCCCTCTGGGCGGTTCCGGAGGGGAACCATCTCTCCTGTCTCTTCGACAAAAGCCTGATGCTCAAATCCAAAAAGGCGAACACCTACACCTACACGGACCAGTGGGGCCGGTCGATCACAACCACCCAGCCGTGCGGCGCCCCACTCCCGCCGGGGGCCATCTGTACCTGCAACTGCGTGCCCGGGGTCCGCGTCGTGCCCCGCGGGCCGTCGGGCGGCGGCACCATCTGCACGTGCAACAAGATCTGCACCTGCGTGCCGATCAAGTAGCTTCAGAGGAAATCCCGGTCCACCGCCTCCAGGAGATCCCGGGTGAATCGGTAGAGGTGAGGCGGACGCCCCCCTTTTTCGCCCACGGCGTCGGTGAGGATGCTCACCTGTTCGATGAGGCCGATCTTGAGGAGTTTGTTCCGGAAGTTGGTCCGGTTCAGGGGGCGGCGGAGCACCGCCTCGTAGACCTCCTGGAGGGCCTCGATGCGGAAGGTCTCGGGGAGAAGGCTCCGGGCGATGTTCGTGTACCGGAGCTTGCCGGCCAGCCGGGCCACGGCCGTCTCGACGATGTGGCCGTGGTCGAAGGGGAGGGATCCGTCGGGGATGTCGAAGACCCGCCGCCAGGCGACCTCCCCCCGGGCCTCCGGGTAGGCCCGCGCCAGCCCCAGGTAGGCGACGCTCACGGTGCGCCCCCGGGGATCCCGGTAGAGGGCATCGAAGGCGGCGAGCTGGTCGAGGAAGATCTCCTCGTCCGCCGGGGGCTGGGGGTCGCCTTTTTCGGCCAGGGCCCGCCGGGCCGCGGCCAGGAGGGTCTCGTCGATGCGGACCGCCACGCCGGGCAGGGCCAGTGCGCCGTGGAAGGGCTCCTTCTCCCGCTGGTTGAGGAGCACCCAGAGGTTTCCGGAGTCCACGGTGAAGACCACCACATCCACGGCGAGGATGGGGCGCTCCAGGGCGGCGCGCATTCCCGCCCGATCCTCCGTGAAGGACGGCTCCCGCAATGCCCTTTCCGTGCCGTTACCCATTCCGGACCTCCGCCACGACCGACTCCACCAGTTTCCGGATCTCGGCAAGCCGCGCCTCGGTCATCGCTTCGAACCGGAGGACCAGGGCCGGCTGGGTGTTGGAGGCCCGGACCAGCCCCCAGCCGTCGGGAAAGAGGACCCGGACCCCGTCGATGTCGATGACCTCGTGGCTTTGCCGGAAGCGCTCGGTGACCCGGGCCACGATCCCGAACTTCTCCGCGTCGGGGCAATCGACCCGGATCTCCGGGGTGGTGAAGGTCGGGGGGACGTCGGCCAACAGGGCCGAGAGGGGTTTACCGGCGGCGGCCATAATCTCCAGGAGCCGGCAGGAGGCGTAGATGGCGTCGTCGTACCCCAGGTACCGGTCGGCGAAGAACATGTGGCCGCTCATCTCCCCGGCCAGGGCCGCCCCCTCGGCCTTCATCTTCTCCTTGATGAGGGAGTGGCCGGTCTTCCACATGACGGCCCGGCCCCCGTGCCGCTCGATATCGTCGTACATGGTCTTGGAGCACTTGACCTCGGAGATGAAGGTCGCCCCCGGCTTCCGGGAGAGGATCTCCCGGGCGAAGAGGATCATGAGCCGGTCGCCGTAGATGATCCCGCCCCGTTCGTCCACCACCCCGATCCGGTCGCTGTCGCCGTCGTATCCGATCCCCGCGTCGAGGTTCTTCTCCCTCACCAGGTCGATGAGTTCCCGCATGTTGGCCAGGACCGTGGGATCGGCCTCGTGGTTGGGGAAGCGGCCGTCCATCCGGCAGTGGATGTCGTGGACCTCGCACCCCAGGTCCCGGAGGATCGGCACCGCCACCACCCCGCCGGTGCCGTTTCCCGCGTCCACCCCCACCCGCAGGGGGCGGGCCAGATCGATGGTCCCGGCGATGGACTTCCGGTAGGCGGGGACCACGTCTTGCGTCTCGCGTTTCCCCGCCCCCTCCAGGAAGTCCCTGTCGGCGATCATCCGGGCCAGCTCCCGGATCTCGGCCCCGTGGATGGAATCGAGGCCGATGCACATCTTGAAACCGTTGTATTCCTTGGGGTTGTGGCTGGCGGTGACCATCACCCCGCCGTCGGTCCCCAGGTGGTGGATGGAGAAGTAGAAGACCGGCGTGGGGCAGACGCCGATCTCCACCACGTCGCATCCGGCACCGGTGAGCCCCTCCACGAGCCGTTCCGCGTAGGCGTCGGCGGTGAGCCGGCAGTCGCGCCCCACGGAGAGACGGGTCCGCCCCTTGCGCCGCAGATAAGTGCCCACGGCCCGGCCGATGCGGACCACATCCGATTCCACCAGATCCGTTCCGGCGATGCCCCGGATGTCGTATTCTCTAAAAATCTCAGGATTCATCGATTTCCTTTCCCGTCGGATGGTTCAGGCCCCGTAGAAGAGCGCAAAGAGTCCCAGCAGCCAGCAGTAGGGGGCGAAAAGGTGGAACCGCCCCTTCCGGATGACGAAGAGCAGAAAGACCAGGGCGAAATAGCCGGTCACCGCAGCGGTGGCGGTGCCCAGCACGGTGCCGGCGTCCAGGGCGGCCGCGCCGCCCAGAAGGTCCTTCACGGCCAGGGCCTCGGCCCCCAGGATCGCCGGGATGGAGAGGAGAAAGGAGTACCGGGCCGCGGTCTCCCGGCTCAGCCCCAGAAAGAGGCCGGCGGCGATGGTCGACCCGGACCGGGAGATGCCGGGGATGATGGCCAGGCCCTGGACCGTGCCGATGATTAGGGCCTCGCGGTTCCGGAAGCCCTCCACATCCCGCCCCGCGTGGGTCACCTTCAAGGTGAGCCAGAGAACCGTGCCGGTGGCCAGCAGCATCCAGCCCACCATGAAGATCGAACCGAAGAGGACCTCCGCCACCTGGTGGAAAAGAAGCCCCAGAATCGCGGTGGGGACCGACCCCACCACGATGAGCAGGGCGAGACGGACGTCGGCCTCCTGGAAGACCTCGGAGAAGGAGGTCTCCCGGCGGCCGAGCCGCCGGAACGCGTCCAGGAGGGCCGCCGCCATGGTTCCCAGATCCTTCCGGAAAAAGAGGAGCACCGCCAGAAGGGTCCCCCCGTGGACGCTGATGTCGAAGAAGATCGCCGGCTCCCGGAGCCCGAAGAGGTGCTGGAAGATCACCAGATGGCCGGAGCTGCTCACGGGGAGAAATTCGGTCAGCCCCTGAATCAGGCCCAGGGCGATGCCCAGAAGGGGCGCCATCAGCCCTTCACCACGGCCGCGGGCCGGAGCCGGGCCACCTTCCGGGAGATCCCGGCCCCGTGGACCGCCTCCACCACCTGGGAGATGTCCTTGTAGGCGTCGGGCATCTCCTCGCTCAGGGTTCCCCGGCCGGTCCAGCGGACGAGGATCCCCTTGTCCTCCAGCTCCCGGTGTATGGCCCGCCCCTTGCTCGCCTTTTTGGCCGCCTTCCGGCTGAGGACCCGGCCGGCCCCGTGGCAGGTGGAGCCGAAGGACTCGGCCATCGCTTTCTCGGTGCCCACCAGCACGTAGGAGGCGGTCCCCATGTCGCCGGGGATGATGATGGGCTGACCCACGGGCCGGTAGACCTCGGAAAGGGAGGGATGGTTCGGGGGGAAGGCCCGGGTGGCCCCCTTCCGGTGGACGCAGACGCGCTTGGTCTGGCCGTCCACCAGGTGTTCCTCCTTCTTGGCGATGTTGTGGCAGACGTCGTAGACGAGGCGCATCCCCAGGTCCCGGGGGCCGATGCCGAGGACCTTCATGGCCGCCTCCCGGGCGTGGTGCATCAGGATCTGCCGGTTGGCCCAGGCGTAGTTGGCGGCGCAGGCCATGGCCGAAAGGTACCTTTGTCCCTCCGGGGACCGGATCATGGCGCAGGCGAGCTGGCGGTCGGGAAGCTCGATGGGCAGGGACTTGACATGTTTGTTCATGAAGGCGAGGAAATCGTCGCAGACCTGGTACCCGAACCCCCGGGACCCCGAGTGGACCATCACCGTCACCTGCCCGGCAAAGAGGCCGAAGGCCCGGGCCGCGTCTTCATCGTAGATCTCGTCCACCACCCCGACTTCCAGGAAGTGGTTCCCGGACCCGAGGGTGCCGAGCTGCTTCTTGCCCCGCTCCAGGGCCCGGTCGCTCACGACCTCCGGGTCTGCGCCGTCCAAACACCCGCCCTCCTCGGTCCGCTCCAGGTCCGAGGGGTCCCCGAACCCCTGGGCCACCGCCCACCGGCTCCCCTCCCGGAGGACCTTCTTCTCCTCGGATGCGGTGAGCTTCACCGATCCGGTGGACCCCAGGCCCGAGGGGACCCCCTTGAAGAGCCCGTCGACCAGCTCCCGCAGCCGGGGCCGGATGTCGCCCTCCTCCAGGGCGGTGACGGCGAGCCGGACCCCGCAGTTGATGTCGTAGCCGACGCCGCCGGGGGAGACCACCCCCTCCTCCCAGTCGAAGGCGGCCACGCCGCCGATGGGAAATCCGTAGCCCCAGTGGATATCGGGCATGGCCATGGAGGCGGCGACGATCCCCGGCAGGGAGGCCACGTTGGCCACCTGGGTCAGGGCGTTCTCCTTTTCGATGGCGCCCAGCATCGCCCGGCCGGCGAAGATCCGCCCGGGCACCCGCATGGCGCCCTCCCTCGGGAGTTCCCAACAGTAGTCGTTGATCTTCGTAAGTCCCATATTCTCTCTTTTATGGTGGTTTTATGGACCGGAGGTCCAGGGGAAATTTCGAAATGGTTCCGCCCGCTCACACGTCGAGGATCACCCGGGCCTCCCAGCCGTTCCCGGCGGGACCCACGGCGATCCCGTGGTAGGTGACCGCCTTGATCTCGTTCTTCAGCCGGTGTCGATCCGGTTCATAGGGGTCCGCCCGGAGCCGGGCCGCCACCCGGTAGGGCTCCAGAATCCGGATCTCCGTCCGGGCCAGCAGCAGCTCCCGGCCGTTCCAGAGGTAGAGGACCTCCCGGAGCCAGTCGACCATGAGGTCGGGCCAGTCGTCTCCCGCCGCCGCCACCTCCACCGACTCGGCTCCGGCGGGATGATCCGTTTCGGCGATGAGATCGAAGACCGCGTGGGCCGCGTTGGCGAAGAGGCCGGGAAGATCCGGTCCGAAGACCCGGATGCCGAAGTCGGCCGTGTGATCGATCAACCGGTAGGGCGTCCCGGCCCTGGTATGTTGCATCCGTTCTCCTTCGCCGGCTCCCGAAACATCGGCTCCTCCGGCCGTGTAAAATTCATAACATAGCTACTTTTCCCGTGCAAACAAGTTTAACGCCTCGGGGACGGCCCGGTCTTCCGTTCCGAAACCG
>CAYSLC010000049.1:15926-27775 GCA_964431545.1 uncultured Desulfobacteraceae bacterium
GCCGAAGCGGCGATGGCCGTGCTTTGGAATTTTCCTTTGTGGCGCCCCCCTTCCTGTGGTACATCCCTACTCCGAACTCACGGCCGCGGCGGCCCCGCGTCAGCGGGCTCCGCCCCTGGGCCCGACACGGACTTCCGGCGGACCCGCCGCGGCCTTCATCGTCCCTACAGAGAAAAGGAGGAGGCATGGAGAAACAGGCGAAACGGCGGAACCCTGGATGGAGATACACGATCCTTTTCGGGATCCTCGCGGCGTCCATGGCGCTGTCGGTCACCGGGTGCGACGATTCCGAAAGCGTCGTCCGGAACGAACCCCCCACGGCGGCCATCACCGCGCCGGAAAACGGCGCCACCGTCACCCAAGGAGAGGCGGTGACCCTCGCCGGATCGGCGGAGGACCCCGAGGATGGGGCCATCACCGGCGGCGGGCTGGTCTGGCGATCGGACCTTTCCGGCCGGATCGGCGTGGGGGAATCGCTGGTCCTGCGGGATCTGGCCGCGGGGACCCACACCATCTCCCTGACGGCCGCCGACAGCGGCGGGGCCACGGACACCGCCGCCGTCACCCTGGTGGTCGCTCCGGACGAGAGCCTGAAGACCGGCCGGTTCGCGGCGCCGCCGGTGGCGGGGCTCGCCTGGACCGCCGGCGGCCGGAGCGGGATCACCGACCCCCTGGGGACCTTCACCTACCACCCGGGTGAGACCGTGACCTTCTCCATCGGCGGTGTGGTGCTGGGGGAGGCCGTGCCGGCCAAACCGGCCCTGGCCCCCATGGATCTCGCCCCGGACGCCCTCGGTCCCCGGGATCCGGCCGCCGTCAACATCGGCCGGCTCCTCCTCACCCTGGACGTGAACGGTGATCCCAGGGACGGGATCGGGCTCCCGGAGGGGATCCACGATCTGATGGCCGGAGCCGGCCTCGACTTCGCCCTTTCGGACGAAGCGTTCACGGCGGCGGCGCAAGGTCTGGTGGACGGGATCTACGGCGAGGGGGCAAGGCCCCTTCTCCCGGCCGCCGACGCCGGACTGGTCCTGACCGGGGCCGTGCTCTCCCTCACCGAGACGGTCCGGGACGAACGGGGGGTCTGGTCCATCGAGGGGGCGGAGCACCTCTACAGCATCTTCGAGGCCATGGGCCACGCCGTGGCGGTCGACCGGCTCTGGCAGGCGGAGACCTTCCGGCGGGCCGGGCTGGGACGCCTGGCGGAGATCTTCGGCCCGGAGCAGCTCGAATCGGACATCTTCGTCCGGACCATCGGGTACAGCCGGGAGGAACTTGATCAGGAATTCGCGGCCCTGGACCGGGAGTGCCGGACGGTGATCACCGCCTATGTGGACGGGTTCAACCGCCGCCTGCTGGAGATCGCCGAGGACCCGACCCTGCTCCCCTTCGAATTTTATGCGTTGAGCGCCCACCTGGGGATCGAGTTCGTCCCCGAGCCGTGGGAGCCGACGGACGTTCTGGCCTGGGCGGTCCTGATGCTCCGGGAATTCGATCCCGAAGCCCTCCGGACGGCCCAGATCGACAACGGTCTGCTCCTGGCCGAGCTGGTGAAGAACTTTCCGGAAAACTACTTCGAGATGTTCGAGGATCTCCGGTGGACCACCGATCCGGACGCCCTCACCTACATCTCCGCGGCCGAGGCCGCCGAGGGCCGCCTCCATCGGGCGGCCGTCCCTCCCCCGCCCGAGGCGATCCCGGACATCGGCCCGGCGGCGCGGCGGCTGAAGGAGATCCGGAGCCGGATGATCGCGGGCCTCGAAAAGATCAACGCCCGGGTCCGCATGGGCAGCTACGCCTGGGTCGTCTCCGGGGAGAAGACCGCCTCGGGCGACCCGATCCTCTACTCCGGGCCCCAGATGGGGTTCTCGGTGCCGGCCATGGTGGTGGAGGGGGCGGTTCGGGCCGGCGGCTTCCAGATCTCCGGCATGGGGATTCCGGGGCTGCCCGGCATCATCATCGGCCGGACCCCCCACCACGCCTGGTCCATGCAGGTGGGCCACGCCCGCACCACCGACTACTACTTCGAGCTGCCCCAGACCGTGGCCCTCCACCGGGTGGAGACCATCCGCGTGGCCGGCGGGGAGGACGTCCAGCTCCCCGTCTACCGGAGCGCCCACGGCCCGGTGATCAATCCCCTGCCCTACGATCCCGGGACCTACGTCCCCTCGCCGGAGGACCCCATCATCTCCTGGAAGTACGCCCACTGGGGATATGAACTCGACACCATCGGGGCCTACCTGGGGCTGGCCCGGGCAAGGACCATGGACCAGTTCGGGGAGAGCATCGAGCGGGTGGGGGTGAGCCAGCACTTCTGCTACGCGGACCGGGACGGCAACATCGCCTACTGGATGTCGGGCCGGCATCCCCAGCGGGTCCCCGGCGAGTACCGGCTCCCCCAGGGGTTTTTCGGAGACGTCCTGGAGTGGGACGCCCGGTTCATCCGTCCCCGGTCCACGGCGAGGAACCCGGCCAAGGGGTACATCGGCGGATGGAACAACAAGACCTCGCCCCATTCCCTCAACGCCTACAACAACACGAGCTACTACTTCGGCGACTTCCACCGGGCCCATGTCATCGATGCGTTCCTCTCCGGCCGGGATGACCTCACCTTCGAGGAGGTCCGGGACCTGGCCCTCTCCATCGCCGTCACCGACTCCTTCGGCAATGGGGGCAATCCCTGGCCCTTCGTGGCGGGCGCCTTCCGGGAGGCGGTGGCCGGCGATCCCACCCCGGAACGGACCGCGGCCCTGGAGATCCTTTCGGACTGGGACGGCCGCTTCGTGGCCGGCGGGCCGGAGAACTGGGTGGACGGCCCCGACCGGTCCGATGGGTGGATGCTCATGGACGCCTGGATCCGGGAGGCCCTGCGACTCACCTTCGAGGACGAACTCGGCCCCGGGGTCTACGCCGGCGAAAGCAAGACGATCCTCTTCAACGTCTTTCTCCGGGGGCTGTTCGGGGGATCGGACGGGGTGGTCAACAAGTATTTCTGGTTCAAGAACCGGCGGGAGCCCGACGCGCCCCAGCGGCCGGATACGGTGATTACAACGGCCCTCGACCACGCCCTGGCGGCGCTGGGGGATCGGCCATGGGGCATCGGGGCCAGGGGGGAGATCGTCTTCGAGCACGACCTCATCGGCGAGATCCACGCCATTCCCTTTGCCTCACGGTCCACCTACGCCCACTGCGTGGCGTACGGGCCCGAGGGGCCGGTGCGCATCGAGAGCATGTTCCCCCTGGGGGAATCGGGGATGTTTTTCCTGACCCCGGCGGGGGAGCCGCAGCCGGCCGACCCTGTCTTCAGCATGGCCCCGGTCTTCGACACCTTTGCCCACCGGCCGTTTCCGGGGTTCGATACCGGGATGTGATCCGGATGTAGCTACGACAGCAATCGCCGTCGGGGCCGTTTCGAGGGAAGCTTCCCGGAGCGGCTCCGGCGGCCGGCTTCGGCCGCCCGTCCGGACCCTTTCGCGTCCGCCTTCCCGCCCTTGCCGTCGGGGCCGATCTTCTCCCCCACCAGCCCGGCCAGGGTCTCCACATACCCCTTCATCCGCCCGGCCTCCTCGTTCATCGCCTGGGAGGTGGAGGCCGCCTCCTCGGCGTCCGCGGTGTTCTGCTGGGTCTTTTCGTCGATGTTGGCCACCGCCTTGTTGATCTGCTCGATGCCCAGGGCCTGCTCCTCGGAGGCGCAGTCGATCTCCGCCACCAGGATCCCCACCTTTTCCGTGCTTGCGGCCATATCGGTGAAGGCCCGGCTGGTCTCGGTCACCAGGGACTCGCCCCCCTGGACCCGCTTCTGGGTCTTTTCCAGGATCTCCGTGGTGGTCTTGGCCGCCTCGGCCGACCGGAGGGCGAGCTTGCCGATCTCGTCGGCCACCACCATGAACCCGGCGCCGCTCTCTCCGGCCCGGGCCGCCTCCACGGCGGCGTTGAGGGAGAGGATCTTGGTCTGGAAGGCGATCCCGTCGATGGTCCGGATGATCTTGGTGGTCTCCTGATTGGCCTGGGAGATCTCCCCCATGGACCGGGTCAGCTCCTCCATGGCGCGGTTGGACCGCTCCACCACCTCCCCGGCCTCCTTCATCATCATGTTGGCCCGCCGGGCGTTGTCGGCGTTCTGCCGGGTCATGGAGGCCATCTCCTCCAGAAAGGCGGAGGTCTCCTCCAGGGAGGCGGCCTGGGCCACGGAGCTGTCGTTCAGGGAGTGGCTGGAGGAGAGGAGCCGGTTGGAAAAGAGGAACAGCCCCTGGGCGCTCCCGGACAGGCCCGAGATGACCCGGGAGATGGGCCGGATGATGATGTTGGCGGAGAACAGCCCGATGAAGATCCCCAGGATCGCCGTGAACAGGGCGATGGAGGTGACCACCCGCCGGGTGAAGTCCACCCGGTCCGCCACCTCCTCGCCGGTGCGGTCCATCTCCCGCCACCCGGAGTCGCTGATCCCTTCCGAGAGCCGGATGACCTCGGGGATGATGGGAAAAAACCGCTTGGCGATATCCTCGTTCATCTTGTGGGTTACCGCCGCCAGGCCCTCGAAGGCATCCCGGAAATCCTCCACGGCGTACATCAGCTCCACCAAGTTGTCCGCCCCCCGTTCCTCCAGGGTCCCCAGGGTCTCGTTGAGCACCCCGAGGGCCGTGGCGGAGCCCTCCGGGGCCCCGCTCATCAGGAACTTGTGAATATGGGTCATGGCGAAGTTGAACCGCTTGAGGACCCCCTGGGCGAGCCGGTAGAGATCGCTGTTCTCCTTGTTCGCCTCCATGATCCCGTAGATCATCTCCTCCACCTCCCGGGCGTCGGCGAGCAGATCGTTCCGGTTGTCCTCCTTGGCCCGGAGCCGGATGACCATCTTCTCGTACTCGCTCACGTACCGGTCGGCGACGGCCCGGATCCCCTCCAGGATTTGGGTCCGTTCGGGGGACCGGATCTCCCGGTCGGCCCGTTCCAGGAGTTTGTAGAGCTTGGCGATGTGACGGTCCGCCTCCGCCTTGTCCGCGTCCTTCAACAGATAGACGAACTTCTCCACGGCGGTCCGGGTGTACAGGACCTCCGATTTGATCTGGTCGGCCAGTTCCACCTCCCGGGAGACGGGACCGGTCAGGTAGTCCACGAGCCTTCCCAGGGAGACGGTCTGGGTCACCGCGATGGCCCCGATCATGATCATCAGGGCGATGATCACCAGATATCCGCCGAGGACCTTGATGTTCCGGGGATCGATCCGGAACATGCGGGCGGCCTCGCGCCTGGAACCGGCGGAATCCTTCACCTTCCGACGGCGCATGGTCTCCCCCTTAGAATCCGGCGTCCAGCAGGATGTAGGTGTTGGTCATCTTCTGATCGATCTCCTCGGGCGGCCCCACCGGAACGCCGCTGCCGGAATAGTCGTAGTCGATCAGGGTGTATCCGGCCCGGAAGTAGAGGTGCCGGTTGATGGGCTGGAGATAGTAGAGATCCCAGACATCCCCCCGGGTGTCGAGCTTGTTCAGGGGATCCTCGCTTCCGGAGGTGAGGCCGAACCAGTACTTGGACCCATGGTTGTACTCCACCCCGATGTACGGTTCGTTGAGGTCTTCAAAGGGGAGTTGGAACCGGACCCCGGCGTAGAAGGCGTCCCCGGACTGGTCCTCGGTGTTCTCCCAGGAGAGGAGGCCGAGCTGGGGGAGGAAATCGTAGACCGCCGGCTCCCCGTCCACCTTGGTCTCCAGCAGGCTGTACCCGGCGAACCAGTCGATGGGCAGGCCCAGGAACCGTTTCGACTCCACGAAGAAGGTATATTTGAAGAAGGATCCCAGGGACTCGGGAATATCCACATCGTGGATTCCCGCGTCGGAGAGGTCGGGGGCCGGGTAGTCCCCCAGGTAGAGGAAGTTGAAGATCAGCAGGGTATCCCGGAGCCACCGGCCGGGCAGGTCGGTCTCCAGCTGGGTGACGAGGATATCCATGTCGTCGATGCCCGCGGGATCATCCCGGTAGATGTTTTCGGGGTCGTTGATGTTGACCCGGGAGTAGATCACCCGGAGGTTGGGGTTGGGCAGGGGGATCCAGTCGTCCAGATAGAAGGTGAGGGCCGCGCCGTCGCCGGTGACGTCATAGGCCAGGCTCGGGTAGGTCGATTTCCGGGGGGAGTCCTCCCGGAGTTCCGTGGGCATGCCGTCGGTGACCGGGAGCCGGCCGAAGGTCACCGCCAGGGGGAGGTTGTCGAAGAAATAGTCCACATAGGCCCGTTCCAGCCGGACGGTCGCGTCGGTGGGGATCCGGCTCTCGTTGAGATCCGAGTCGTCCCGGGGAGGCGCCTCGTCCTTGATGAGCCAGTTTTTGAAGACGGTCATCCGGCCGTGGAAACTCAGATTGTCGTACATCTCCGTTCGCATGTTGAGCCGGAACCGGTTGCTCACCAGGCCGTTGAGGTTGTCCTTCTCGCCGGTGATCTCGTCCTCGAACCGGAACCAGTTGGCCCGGGTCCGGAGTTCGGCCCCCAGGTCGAGCTTGTCCATGAGGGTCCGGGTCTCGGTCTCCTCCAGGTAGCCGGACATCTCCTCCACGTCCTCCCGGAGCAGCTCCACCTCCGACTCGAGCCCCTCGGCGGGCGGCCGCGCCGTCTCCGGGGCCGCCTTCTCTTTCAGTTGATTCTCCAGCTGCTCCACCCGGTCGGTGAGTTGTTCCAGCCGCCGGAGGATCGTATCGAGTTCCTCCTTGGAGATATCGGCCTTCTCCGCCAGAAGGTTCCGAGGCATGGCCAGGCAGAGAGAGCCCCCCACGATCAGCACCAGTATCATACGAAACATCGCCGTTCTCATTTTTGTCTCCTTTCCTCCCTTCATGGACGGTTCGCTACCGCAGGCCGATCGCCTCGGGCCGGTCGGAATCCGCTGCGTGCTCCACCAGGTACTCCTTGACCATGATCAGCTCCGATTCCGAAAACCGATCGCTGATATCCTTTTTCCGCTGGTGCTTGTTCCTCTTGAAGAAGCGCTCCCACTGGGAGGCGGCGTACTTGGTGGGGGCGAAGACATCGGCCTCCTTCCCCCGGCCGTGGCAGGCTCCGCACTGGTTCAGGAAGACGTCCCTTCCGGTGGCCGCATGGGACAGCAGGGCGTACGCGAAGAGAATGGCCCCCATGAACAGCAACAACGCCAGTAGATTTTTCATCCTTCTCCCCCTTTGTTAACGGTTGGTCGTCATAGATTAGGCATGGGCCGCTGGTCCGCCGCGAAGGACCGGCCGGGAGGCGGCGCTCTCCGCCGGCGCCCGGCGCGGAATGGGTGTTGTTTCGAGATGTCAATCCTGGGGAGATCCCAAAGGACCGGTTCATCGGGGGTCGTCGAAGGATTTCCTCGAGCGGCCCATCAGATAGAAGAGTACCCGTTTTTCCGTGATCCGGGAGGGATCCTCCTGGAACCATTCGAAGAGGTACGGGTTTCTCGTACTCACGTAGGAGGCGAGCCCGGCGATGTCGCACTGGGCCGGAACGGTCTCGTCGCCGAAGTAGTCGGCCCCTTCGGCCAGGGGCGAGAACCGGAACCGGAGGCGGTTGAGCATATAGAGAAAACCCGGGTTGACGACGATATACCATTTCCGGAGCCGAACCCGCATGCTGTAGTTATACATAATCCGGTAGAGCCCCAGGGCCACGTCGCCGTTTCTCAGCTCGGGGATCACCGTCAGACGGCTGATCTCGGCGCTTTTTTCGGCGTCGATCATCCCGGAGGCCACGTTGGGGTGGCGGACGATGGGAAGGGGGGGATTCCCCCCGGGGGGCAGGATCAGCCGGATGGTGCCCACCACGTCCCGATCTTTGTCGAGCGCGATGAAATGGGCGGATACCCGGTCGAAGTCGTCCCGCTCCTCCTTCTCCGGGTAGTTTTCCGGGTGGAGCCACTTCCTCTCCAGGCAGTAGATCCGGTATCGGAGACGATAGCTTTCCCGCAGTTCCTCTTCGGTCTCCACCGCTTTGAAATAGAGCATGTTCCTCACCTTCCGGTCTCGCCGCCGGCGCCACAAAGCACGGCCGATGCCGCCCCCCTTTTCCAAGGTCGTCCCGATCCGGGCGTCGCCGCGCCCGTCAAAGGATCTCCGGGCCAAGGCCATCAGAAATGGTACTCCGGGGGATCGGGGACGAACCGAAGCCCGTAGGTCATCGTCCCATCCTCCTCCCGCCTGGCCCAGACCAGTTCGCTCTGCCGTTCCTGGACATCGCCGTCCACCTCCATCCGGAGGCGGATGTGGACCGGCGTCCGGGAGCTGAACTTGAGCCCCGTTTCGGAAAGGTCCACGGACGTGGCGGTAACGATCTCGGCATCCACGAAAAACTCGACGCTGGATTCCATTCTGGCGCGTTCGGACCGTCGTCGGTCACCGTTCTTATCGGGCATTTTCAACTCTCTCCCCTCTCGGACCTTCATGGGACGGGCCGTCCGTCGAAGCAAAGCCCCCATCCCACATATACACGCCAAACCGGAAGACCTCTTTTTCGAAACCCGCGGAAATTCGGCGCCGCACCGGCGGTCGCACGGGACCCGTCGGTGGAATGCTCGTCCCTTGTTACCGTCAGAATCGAGGAAAGTCAAGGCCCGCCTCGATCCCTCCCCGGTTCAAATGGGCCGAACCGGCGGGGGAACTCGCCTCCACATCACCCCTTTTTTCCCGAAAACCGCGCCTTGATCCGGTGGAAGGCCTCGTACTCCACGGGGATGATGATCAGGGTCAGCAGCGTCGCGCTGGAGAGGCCGGCCACGAAGGCGGTGGCCATGGGGGCCCAGGAGATGGAGCGCCGGGGGATCCCGATGGCCATGGGCAGCAGGCCGATGAGGGTGGTCACCGTGGTGATCAGCACCGGCCGCATCCGGGTGGCGCACGCCTCGATCACCGCGTCCCGAAGGGGGCGGCCCCTTTTTTGCCGTACGTTCATGAAGTCGATCATCAAAAGGGAGTCGTTGACCGCCACCCCGGCCAGGCCCACAATGGCCAGGAAGCTGCCCACGGTGAAGGTGGTGCGGGAAAAGAAGAGCCCCATGACCACGCCGATGAGCGAAAAGGCGACGGCCGAGATGATGATGGCCGGCTGGACGTAGCTGTTGAACTGGGAGGAGAGGACCAGGTAGATGGCGAGCACGGCGATGAAGAAGGCGAAGGTGAGGGAGGTGTAGGAGCGGCTGGTCGATTCGAATTCGCCCCCGAAGGAGAGGGAGACGCCGGGGATCTCCGCCTTGATCTCCCCGAACCGGCCGCTCACCAGCACCTGGACCCGGGCCGGGGAGAGCTTCGATCCGGCGGCGATGTCCGCGGTGAGGGTCACCGTGGGCCGCCCCTTGTACCGGACCCGCACGTCGGCCTCCCGCTCGTAGGAGACGGTCACCAGATCCCGGAGGAGCACCGGTGCGGCGCTGTGTTCCACCACCGGCACGTCGAGGATGTCCGTGGGGCCCGACAGCCCCGCGGCCCCGGCGGCCGCCGGGTCGTCTTGCCGGGCCAGGCGGACCAGGAGGTCCACCTCCTCGTCCGCGTCCCGGAATTCGCCGGCGTAAAAGCCGTTGAGGGCCCCGGCCACGATCCCGGTGATCCGGCCGGGAAGGAGATCGTACTCGAAGACCGATTCGGGCCGGGGGAGGAAGGTCACCGTCTTGTGGTACCGGGGCCGGTCGTCGGCGAGATCCACCAGGTCGTCCATCTCGGGATGTTCCCCCATGAACGCGGTGATCCGGTCGGCCGCGTCAAGGGCCCGCTCCAGGGTGGGGGCGGTGACCCGGATGTTGACCGGCTTTCCGGTGGGGGGGCCGTCGCTCTCGGGGAAGACCCGGATCCGGGGCCGCACCGGGTCGTCGCCGAAGCGCTCCGCCTGGAACCGGTCCATCCGCTCCCGGATGAAGGCGAGGTGCCGGATGGGGTCGTTATCGGGGTTCTCGGGAAAGTCCCGGTCCTTCTGTTCCGGGAGGGTCACCACGATCTCGCCGAAGTTGTCGCCGGAATGGCGGACCCAGTCCTCGTCCTCGTAGTAGCCGGCCGTGGCCGCCGCGGCCAGGGCCTGGCGCTCCCCCAGGGACATGATGTACCGGGACATCTCCCGCAGGACCGCGTCGGTCCGCTCGATGGCGGTGCCCGGCGGCATGGCCAGGGTGACGTGGTACCGGAAGTAGTTGCCCGGAAAGAACTTGACCTTGATCAGCGGCGCGATCCCGGTGATGGAGAGGACCAGCATCGCCACCGAGACCACGAAAAGCCCGGCGATGCCGCCCAGGGCCAGGACCTTGTGGTCGAGGAGGAGCCGGACCAGGCGGTGGTAGAGCTTCCACAGGGGAGAGAAGAGCCCGGTCCGCAGGTGGTGGAAGGGGTCCTCCGCCTCGGAGACCATCTGTTTCCCCGACCCCTTGGGGCCCCATTCGAGGAAGTGGATGGGGAGGATGAGGAGGGCCTCCAGAAGCGAGGCGGCCAGGGCGTAGGAGACGGTCTTGGGGATCTGGGCGAAGAACTCGCCGGTGGAGCCGCTCATGATCAGCATGGGGATGAAGGCGAGGACGGTGGTGAGGGCCGAGCTGATCACCGGCAGCATCACCTCGGCGGTGCCGTCCACCACCGCCTCGATCCGCCGCTTTCCCATCTGGAGGTGGCGGTAGACGTTCTCCATGATGATCACGGCGTCGTCCACCATGATGCCGGTGACCAGGACGAAGGAGAAGAGGCTGATGCTGTTGAGCGAGACGCCGGTCACCCGCATGATGATCACGGCGCACAAGAAGGCGAAGGGGATCCCGATGGCGGTGAGCATGGCGTTCCGGAACCCCACCGTGGCCCAGAGGACCAGGGTCACCAGGGAGAGGCCGAGGATCAGATTCCCGCCCAGGATGTTGACCGAATCCTTGATCTCGATGCTCGAATCGTTGGTGAAGACCACCCCGACCCCCTCGTCCCGGTGGTCCGCCTCGAAGGCCCGGGCGATCTCCTTGACCCGTTTGGAGACGTCCAGGGCGTTGCCCCGCTCCTCCTTGGTGACCCAGACCCGCAGGGTGCTCAGCCCGTTGACCGAGGGGATGACGGCGGGGTCCCGGTGGCTCATCCGGGCGCTGGTCACCAGGTCCCGGACCCGGATGAAGTTGCCGTCCCCGTCCCGCCGCACCACCACGGCGAGCACCGCCTCCTGGGAGGCGAGGCGCCGTCCGGCGTCGAGCATGTACTGGGTCTCGCCGGTGCGGAACCGGCCGGTGGGGTACTTGGTGTTGGCCGACTGGATGGCGTCGGCCACCTGGGTGAAGGTGACGCCGAAGCGGCGGAGCTTTTCGGGGTCCACGGAGACGTGGAACTCCCGTTCGAACTCCCCCTGGATGTCGACGCTCCGGACGTCCGGGGCGTTCAGGAGGCTCGCCTTGAGTTCCTCGGCGTAGAGTTTGAGGCTGCGCTGGGGCAGATCCCCCACCAGGTTGACGATCACCACCGGGAGCCACTGGTAGGTGTCGATGTAGATGAAGGTGGGCTCGTCGGCCCCGGGGGGGAGTTCGTCCTTGATGTTGAGGGCCCGGAACCGGAGTTCGTCGTAGAGGTCCCGGTAGTCGGTGTCGTCGTTGAACTTGACCATCACCGAGGAGAAGTTCCGGTAGGAGCGGGACTGGATGTACTCCACGTTCTCCAGGGTGTCGAGGGCGTCCTCGATCTTGGTGGTCACCAGCTTCTCCACGTCGTCGGCGGAGGCCCCGAAGTAGACGGTGTGGATGAAGACCTGGCCCATGCCGACGTTGGGCATGTTCTCCACGGGGATGGTCTTCATGCTGAAGATCCCGGCGATCACCAGGATCACGAAGGTGACGTTGATGAAGACGCTCTGTTTCAGGAAGAAGCGGACGATCGATTTCATGGGA